>NZ_JBHNYO010000008.1:0-249557 GCF_054960675.1 Rhodococcus sp. PSi06 | reverse complement strand
CAGTAGAACGCAGGTCGCGACGCCGTCCATCGACTTCTCCAGCTCACCGAGCGAGGGGAAGCTCGGGGCCAGGCGAATGTTCTTGTCTTCCGGATCTTTTCCGTACGGGAAGGCGGAGCCGGCGGCCGTCAGAGCAATTCCGGCGTCCTTGGCCAGCGCGATCGACCGAGCCGCCGTGCCCTCGAGCACGTCGAGGCTGATGAAGTAACCGCCCTTGGGTTCGGTCCACGACGCGATCTTCGACGCACCGAGCCGATCCTCGAGAATCTGCTGCACCAGCGCGAACTTGGGCTTCAGAATCTCGCGGTGCTTGGCCATGTGAGCCCGCACCCCCTCGGCGTCACCGAAGAAACGCAGGTGACGTAGCTGGTTGAGCTTGTCCGGTCCGATGCTCTTCTTGCCGAGGTGCTTCTGATACCAGGCGAGGTTCTCCTCGGAACTTCCGTAGAAGCTGACGCCCGCTCCGGCGAACGTGATCTTCGACGTCGACGCGAACACGAACGCACGATTGGGGAAACCCGCCTCGGCCGCCATGCCGAGCACGTCGTAGGACGGCGCGAACTCCTCGCCCAGCGGGTGCACCGCGTAGGCGTTGTCCCAGAACAGCCGGAAGTCAGGCGCAGCAGCGGGCATGGTGGCCAGCGCGCGAACGACCTCTTCGGAGTAGACCGCTCCGGTGGGATTGGCGTAGTTGGGCACCACCCACATGCCCTTGATCTGCGGATCCGACGCCACCAAGGTGGCAATCTCGTGCACGTCCGGTCCGTCGGGACCCATCGGAACCGGGATCATCTCGATGCCGAAGCTCTCGGTGATGGCGAAATGACGGTCGTAGCCGGGGGCCGGGCACAGGAAGCGAACGTTCGGCTCCGCCGACCACGCACGCGGCGAGTCCGGCAGGCCGTGCAGCAAAGCCCAGACCACCAGGTCCTGCATGATCTCGAGACTGGCATTGTTGCCGGCCAGAAGATTCTTCACCGGGATACCGAGCAACTCGCCGAAAATGGCGCGCAGTTCCGGCAGACCGGCCAGGCCACCGTAATTGCGACAATCGGTGCCGTTGCCGTCCCTGTAATCCGCGCCGGGCAGCGTCAACAGATCGGCAGCGAGATCGAGCTGCTCGGGCGAGGGCTTGCCGCGAGTGAGATCCAGCGTCAGATTCTCGGCTTTGAGCTGGTTGTATTTCGCGCTCTGCCGCTCGTGCTCGGAGACAAGCTCCTCATGGTTCATCAGACCCAACTGGGTTTGCGCTGGCATGCGGAGCGGCCTCTCGGTGACTGGGTTCCCCGGACAGTGTCGACGTCACTGAAATAAAGGGGACCCCGCGCACCCGGCAGAGCCCATTGACCCTTGCTGCCTTCCGGCCCTGGGGGAGTTCACAGGATGCGCGCCGCGCGGGATCCATCGGCAAGTGTAGCCGCCTCCCGTCGAGGAGCACATCACCACCCTTCGCGCCTCCCGATTTGGGAGATGACGGGGGTAACCGGGTAAGCTCCCCCACGGAGGATTCGCCTAGTGGCCTATGGCGCTCGCCTGGAACGCGGGTTGGGTTAACGCCCTCAGGGGTTCAAATCCCCTATCCTCCGCCAGAGGAGCCCCCGTGACACGTCACGGGGGCTTCTTGCTGTTCGGGACAGGCCGCTCGGTCGATCCGTGTCGCCCGCCCTGGTTCGCGTCAATGGACCCTTGCACACCGGTCAGACGTATGCAACGGACCATTCACCCAGTTCACGATTTCGCGTCGATGTCACATTGACGCTCCCAGACGTGTGCAGTGGACCATTGACACCGGATGGGCGGGCGGCAGAAATCTAGCGAGCCGACCAACCACCGTCCATGGTGTACGAGGCACCTGTCACCATGCCCGCGTTCTCGGAGGACAACCAACCCACCAGTGAGGCGACTTCGGCGGGTTCGACGAGTCTCTTGATGGCGGCCTCGGTCAGCAGTACTTTCTCGAGTACTTCGTTCTCGGGGATGTCGTGCGCCTTGGCTTGATCGGCGATCTGTTTTTCCACCAGGGGTGTGCGGACGTAACCGGGGTTGACGCAGTTGCTCGTCACGCCGTGGGCTGCACCTTCGAGGGCGGTCACTTTCGACAGTCCTTCGAGTGCATGTTTGGCGGTGACGTAGGCGACCTTGAATTCCGACGCCCGCAGTCCGTGTACCGAGGACAGGTTGATCACGCGACCGAAGCCGCGAGAGTACATGTGCGGCAACGCAGCTCGGATGAGCAGGAACGGAGCCTCGACCATCAGCGTCTGAATTCGACGGAATGCGGCGGGGTCGAAGTCGACGATCGGTGCGACGGTTTGGATACCGGCATTGTTGACCAGGATGTCGACGTCGAGCCGAAGTTCGTCCAGTGCGGTGGTGTCGAGCAGGTCGACCGACCACACCTCGCCGCCGATCTCCGACGCCAATTCCTTTGCGGCAACCTCGTTCACGTCGGCGACGGTGACGCGAGCACCACGCTCGGCGAGCTCGCGCGCACACGCGGCCCCGATGCCGGACGCTCCCCCGGTGACGAGGGCGGAGCGTCCGGTCAGGTCGGTCACCGCTGTGCAGTCTGATCGAGCAGGCCGGCCTTGGCCAGCTCGGCTTCGGTGGCGAGGTTCTTGGCGTCGGCGATGTCGATGCTCTCGAGCGCCAATCCCTTCGTCTCCCGGGCCACGATGACCGCCACGACCGTGATAGCGCAGGCCACGGCCAGGTAGACGGCGATCGGAACGGACGAGCCGTAGATGTCGAGCAGCTTCACCGCGATGATCGGGGCAAGCGAGCCGGCGACGATCGAGGTGACCTGATAGCCCAGGGACACACCGGAGTACCGCATCCGCGTCGGGAACATCTCGGCCATGATGGCCGGCTGCGTGGCGTACATGAAGGCGTGGAACATCAGGCCGATGATGATGGCCAGCAGGATCACGACATTGTGACCACTGTTCATCATCGGGAACGCGAAGAAGCCCCACGTTGCTGCAGTGAGGGCACCGGCGAAGTAGACGGGACGACGGCCGATGCGGTCGGCGAGCTTGCCCACCAACGGAATCGTGCAGAAGTGGATGGCGTGTGCAATGAGCATCCACCACAGGATCGTGGAGGTGTCGGTACCCACCTCGACCTTGAGGTACGTGATCGAGAAGGTGACCACCAGGTAGTACATGACGTTCTCACCGAAGCGCAGGCCCATGGCGGTGAACACACCACGCGGGTAACGCTTGACGACCTCGAAGACACCGTACGACGCGGCCTTGATGACCTCGGCCTGCTTGTGCGCCTCGACGAAGATCGGGGCGTCGGAGACCTTGGTACGGATGTAGTAGCCGACGAAAACGATGACGGCAGAGAGCCAGAACGCCACGCGCCAGCCCCAGCTGAGGAAGGCCTCGTCGGACAGCGTGGTCGTCAGGACGAGCAGTGCGACGGTGGCGAGCAGGTTACCGGCGGGCACACCTGCCTGCGGCCAGCTGGCCCAGAAGCCGCGGCTCTTGTTCGGGCTGTGTTCTGCGACAAGGAGAACCGCGCCTCCCCACTCTCCGCCGACAGCGAAGCCCTGGATGAATCGCAGCGTCACCAGCAATGCCGGAGCCCAGTAGCCGATCGCCTCGAACGTCGGGAGGCAGCCCATGAGGAAGGTGGCCCCGCCGACGAGGACGAGGCTGAACTGCAGCAACTTCTTTCTGCCGTACTTGTCGCCGTAGTGACCGAAGACGATGCCGCCCAACGGCCGTGCGACGAAGCCGACGGCGTACGTGACGAAGGCGGCGAGGATTGCGTCGAGCTCACTGGTTCCGGCCGCGAAGAAGATCTTGCTGAACACAAGGGTTGCGGCGGTGCCGTAAAGGAAGAACTCGTACCACTCGACGATGGTGCCGGCCATCGATGCGCCGACGACCTTCTTCAGGCCTGCGGGGGTGGCATCGGGATCCGGTTCGGATCGTTCGGTCAGCGACTTGTCGACGCTCATGTTCTCTCCTGTGTTGCTGGGCACTGTGCGGTCGCGCTTGTGACGGACCACACATGTAGCGGTGTTGGTCTGAGTATTGGTGCAGATGTTTTTCTGCGCAAGAGGCATGGACGCAGGTTCGATCTGCAAAACTGCACACATGACACGCGGCGACGGGAAGGTCCCCAGTGCTGACGACCTACTGGTCCTGCTCGCCGTCTCTCGGACCGGTCGCTACAGCTCCGCGGCCGACGACCTGGGCATCAACCACACGACCATCTCCCGACGCATCGCCGCACTAGAGGACAACCTCGGTGGCCGAGTGCTCACCCGAGCCGGTGGAGGCTGGGAACTCACCCAGCTGGGGCGCGGTGCCCTCGCTGCTGCCGAGGTCGTGGAAAATGCACTGCAGACGTTGGTGTCGAGCGACGCGAGTGCACTGAAGGGCGTCGTGCGCATCTCGGCGACAGACGGATTCAGTGCCTACATCGCAGCTCCTGCGGCGGCTCGCGTGCAACGTACCCATCCGCTGGTGTCGGTGGAGATCGTCGCGACCACCAGACGCGCGTCGAGGCAACGGTCCGGGCTGGACATCGAGATCGTCGTCGGCCAACCACAGGTGCATCGCGCCGAGGCCATCCGGCTCGGCGATTACGTGCTGGGTCTGTACGCGTCGCAGACCTATGTGAGCGAGCACGGCACGCCGCGGGTGCCGGCCGACCTCGCCGCCCATCCGTTGATCTACTTCATCGACTCGATGCTCCACGTCGACGATCTCGACCTGGCCCCCAACTTCACCCCGACGATGCGCGAATCGGTGACGTCGACCAACGTGTTCGTCCACGTCGAGGCCACGCGAGCGTCGGCGGGCATCGGACTGTTGCCGTGCTTCATGGCCGACCGGCATTCCGACTTACAACGAATCCTGCCCGACGCCATCGCGGTGCGATTGACCTACTGGCTCGTCACCCGTACCGAAACTCTCAGACGACCAGAAGTGTCCGCGGTGATCGACGCAATTCGATCGGTCGTCGACGAACAGCGCTCGGCTCTGCTGGGTGAGAAATGAACGCACGGACCCTACGCCCCACAAGGAGAGTTGCCTGATGTCCGATATCGATTTCTATTTCGATCCGGTGTGCCCGTTCGCGTGGATGACCAGTAAATGGGTTCGCAAGGTCCAGGCTCAGCGTGACTACACCGTCGACTGGCGGTTCATCTCGCTTCGGCTGCTCAATTCCCACATCGACTACGACGCGCACTTCCCGCCCGAGTACGAGGCCGGCCATACTGCGGGCCTGCGACTGTTGCGGGCCGCCGCGGACATCCGTCGTGAGCACGGGTCTGCCGCGATCGGGCCGCTGTACGAGGCGCTCGGCACTCGCATCTTCGACACCGAGGTGGTGCCCGACGACGCGACGAGCCATGGGTATCGCGGCACGGCGGAATTTCTGGGGCCGATTCTCGAAGAACTCGGGCTGCCCACCCGTCACACTGCGGCACTGGATAATTCGTCTCTCGACGAGGAGATCCGAGCCGAGACCGATCACGCGCTGTCGCTGACCGGCAAGGACGTCGGCACTCCCATCATCGCCTTCGAGCCGCCGGACGGTGTCGCATTCTTCGGCCCGGTGATCAGCAGGCTTCCCAGCGACGAAGAGGCAGTACCGCTGTGGGACAACGTGATCGGCCTCGCTCGATTCTCCGGCTTCGCCGAACTGAAGCGAAGCCTACGTGAGCTTCCCCAGCTCAAAGCACTAGGAGTTCAGGAGGACGAGGCCGGCGTGCAACAGGACTGGCACGGCGGAAGTCGACGCCAGAAGAAGTGAGCGTTCGGCCGCATCAGTCGCCCAGTACGTCGTCCATATTGCCGACTTCCGGGGTTCCCGCGTCGAGGCCGTACCGCAGATACACGGTGCCTTTGCCGCCGACGGCCGGTGGCTCGAGCAACGTCAGATTGCTGGGCACGGTGCCGTCGGCGAATATTTTCTTTCCCACTCCGAGAAGGATGGGATGCACCCACAGATCGAGTCGGTCGAAGAGCTTCTCGCGCAACAGAGTCTGGACCAGATCGAGGCTTCCGACCACCTTGATGTTGTCGTGTCGGTCTCGAATCTCCCGAACAGCACCGACCAGGTCCGGTCCGAGTTGGGTCGAACCGTCCCATTCCAGATCGGGCGTACCTCGAGAGGCGACGTATTTCGGGATCGTGTTGAACAACGTTGCGAACGCATCGTGCTGGTTCGGCCAGTACGCGGCGAAGATGTCATAGGTCCGCCTGCCGAGCAGGAGCGCATCCGTGCCGTCGTAGGCGGCGGCGACCTGCCCTCCCGAAACTTCGTCGAGCAGAGGCGCCTGCCAGCCGCCGTAGGGAAAATTCTCGGGATCCTCCTCCGGGCTACCGGGTGATTGCGCGACGAGGTCGAGGGTGGCGAACAGCTCCAGCGTGATGAGGCCCATGATTTCTCCTGGTGTTGTAGGACGAATGGTTCTTCAGTTCAATACTTTCCGCAATTTCTCGGCAAATTCGGTCGGCTTACCCGTCTGGCCGAATTCGCCGCCGAGAAAGCCCGAGTGGCCACCGGGAAAGACGACCGGCTCCGATCCGAGGAGCGCCGCAGTCGAATACGCTGCGCGAGCGGCGATGCTCCCGTCCTCAGGGCCGCCGGATTCTTCACCGACTCCGATCACGACTGTGGTGGGCGCGGCACGCACAGCCTCGACGTCGGGTGCGAAATCGACTCCGCCGCCGCGCATATTGGCCATCAGGGCGTCGTCGCGCGTGCCGTCATCCTCGGTCGGGAGACCGAACTGCGCCGGGTCCGGTGCCGGGCGCTCGAAGTAGGCGTCGTCGATCGGTCCCGCGTGCATGAGCAGTGAGATGAACTGAGCCATGGCCGGGCCGCGGCCGTCAGCGTCGTAGGTGGCCACCATGTTCGCGCATACTGTCGCGATGTTGTCGTGGTCCGGCAGAGCACCTCCGGCGGGCGGTTCGTGCGCGACCAACGTGCGAACGTCGGACGGGTATCTGCTGACGAGTACCAGCGCGTTCACGGCACCCCCGCTCGAGGCGAACACGTCCACGGGCCCATGCCCGACGGCGGTGAACACCGCATGCAGGTCGTCGGCATGTTCACCGAAGGTGACCGCGGCGGTCGTGTCGTCTCGTCGACTACGGCCGACATTTCGCGGGTCGTACGTGACGACCACCCGGTCGCCGAAGTGCGATGCCAACGTGCCGAACCCGCTCGCGTCCATCGGTGAGCCGATCAGCACCAAGGGCGTGACCCCGGCCCCGAGTTCTCCGATCACGTCGTATGTCAGGGTTGCACCGGGAACGGAAACTGTCTGTGTCGTCATGCTGGTGTGGACCTGGGTCCGCGCGAAAAGTCACCGGCTAGTCGTAGAGAACCGCATTTCCCGTCTGCCTCAACTTCTCCAGACCTTCCCTGAATCGGCTCAAGTATTCGGGTGAATGCCCGACCCACTCGGTCATCTCGTCGACGATGCGTACCGGTTCCGCGCTGCGGTAGGAATGAGTGGGGTTGCCGGGGAACTTCTTGTCGGTCACGTTCGGATCGTCCTCGACACTGCCGGTCGGCTGGACGATGTAGACCCGAGGACGCCCCTGCCCGACGGCCATCTCGGCCGCGAGCACGGCACCGTCCAGCACCTTGGTCATGTAGACGTAGTTCGAGATGTGCTCGGGACGGTAATTCGAGCGATAGCCGGGGATCAGGAAGTCACCGGCGTCGAGATCGGCCTTCGTGCCATGAAAGTACGCACCTGATTCGTGCACTCGAAATCGCTCGGGTGTATCCGCCATGTCTGCCATAGGAACTCCTCCGTGTCGGTAGCCGGAAGAGTGTGCACCACCGACGGGGCCTTGCCGCAAGCCCCCACTCCGGCGATAGACTGGAGGCAACGGTGACGGGCACGGCCTGGTTATGCCGCGCGTTCACTCGCGACGAGAAAGTCACGGGCGGTTCGTGGTTCGCGGCCGAGCAGCTCGCCCAACAGCGGGTCGGTACCAGCGAATCGGCCGTCGTGGGCGGCGAGAAAGATGCCCAGGGCGAAGCGAGCCATGAACTCGTTCGCACCTGCAGCCACGCGATCGGCGACCCACTGCTCCTCGCCCACGATCGATACCTCGATCTCTCGACCCACGACCTCCGACGCGATGGCCGCCACCTCGGTCATTGTCGGGGCATCGCCGGCCGTCAACACCGTGGGGCCGTCATAGGTGCCATCCGACGCGAGTATCGCGGCGGCAGCTTCGGCCGAATCTGCTCTATGGGTCCACGACACAGGGCCGTCCACGGGTATGGATACACCACCGGTCCGACGCCAATCGCCCATGACCACATCGAGACTGTGTGCGTAGAAGCCGTTGCGCAACGATGTCCATGCCACTCCGCTGTCGGCCAACATGTGCTCGGTCGCAGCGTGATCGCGCGCAGGCCTGAACGGACTGTCGAGCCCCGCGCCCTGATGACTCGTATAAAGAATGCGTCCGGCACCGGCGGCAACCGCCGCGTCGATCGCGTTGCGATGCAACGCTGTCGCGTCGGCGCCGGGATCGCTGGACGAGACGAGCAACACCTGATCTGCCCCCGCGAACGCCGTCGTCAGCGAGTCCGGGTCGACATAATCGCCTCGACGCACCTGAACACCTCGATCCGCGAAACGCTTCGCCCGAGCCACGTCGCGAACCGCGACGGCGATCTCCGAGGGGGGAACGAGTTCGAGTAGATGCTCGACGGTGGCACCGTTCAGTGCCCCGGTAGCTCCGGTGATGACGATCATGACAACTCCTGTTATCAGTGGAATTATATTGAAGCTATCACTGGAAACACAGTGATATCAACAGTGCGTTATCGTCGATACGTGAAGGAATCGCCGACCAGCACCAGAGACAGCACACGTCGACGAATCGTCGACGCCGCAGCTCGGCTTCTGCAGGAAAACGGCCCGGGGGCGGTAACGACTCGCGGCGTCGCCGAGTCGGCCGGCGTTCAGGCACCGGCGATCTACCGATTGTTCGGGGACAAGGACGGTCTGCTCGACGCCGTGGCCGAACATGTGATGGCGACCTATGTGTCCACCAAGTCCGAGCTTGCCGACAACGAGCTCGCCGAGAACGGTGACCCCGTGGAGGATCTGAGAGCCGGATGGCGCGCGCAGATCGAGTTTGGAATCGCCAACCCGACTTTGTTCGCGCTGCTCAGCGACCCTGCGCGAGTGCCCGATTCTGCGGCGGTCCGGGAAGGAGAAGCCGTTCTCGCGGCACGGATTCGACGAATAGCCCGCACTGGCAGACTTCGGGTCACCGAGCAGCGCGCGGTGGAGCTGATTCATGCCGCGGGTACGGGTGCTGTCCTGACTATCCTCGGCACGCCGCACGATCGCCGCGACGTCGGACTCGCCGACGAGCTGTTCGATGCCGTCATACGCCACATCGTCACCGACACACCTCGGTATCCCGAGAGCTCTGCGCACGGTGCAGCAATCGCCCTGCGAGCCTCGATTTCCGACATCGCCGTACTGAGCAATTCGGAGCGGCAGTTGTTGGCCGAATGGCTCGATCGAATTTCCGGGTGACGATGCATCCGAGGCGCGGACGCTGGTGGGATGGCCACACGAATTGACTCGATCGCCGTTCGATGAGGCATCATTGACCCGATGAGCGATCTCGAATATCTCGGCACCCTCCTCGCCAAACTGGACGCCGAGCTGCAGCGACTGACCGACGCCGAGCCTGGTTCCGACGAGCACAACTCGGCCGTCGATGCCGCTGCCGACGCGGTGTTCCGGCTCCGAGAGAAAGTCAAAGCCGGACACACCAGTAAGAAGGCCTACTACCTCGCGGCCTCCACCGATCCGCTGGGCATTCGGGTCGAGGGCATCTCGGCGTTGCACGGCAAGCGAATTCACGAGTTGGTGCGCAACCAGGGTTGGATGCACACCGACGACACAGCCGTCCTCGCGGCCCTGGACGACGATCAGCTCAGCCGCTACCGCGCCGTAGCCGGACGTGGCGTGGCGAGCACGTTCCGCGAGGCACGCGAATACCTCGCCAAGGCAACAGGTCTCGCCTGATTCAGCAGACCTCGACGCTACAAGACTTCCAGGTGCCCGGTCGCGGGATCCGGTTTTTCTCGATCCCGAGTCCCGCGTGTGGGACGCGCCGGCCATGGGCGGCGCAGACGCCGATCTACTCACCCGTCAATTCCTGACGGGGTTGCCCAGCCGATCGCCGGCGGCGTCGCTGGACAATGCACGCCCCGGTTACGTCCGGTGGATTCTTCCCCGCCGGCGTCAATGGCGAACTCAACACCAGCGGCGGATAGCCGAAAGTCTCGCTCGGGTGGTGCCGCATAGTTCGACATCACCCGAGCGTGCCTCAGTCGCAAGAATCGCGCGGGCTCGAAAACCCGCACGAACAGCGAAGCAGCGTTGGCGGTTTCCGATTCCCCCCACGGAATCGATGCCGAATGCTGCACAGGCCTAGACGAGCCAATCGGAATGTCCGCGCACTCAACCCCTTCCGCCACATGTCACATCTGCGTCGACCCGTCTGTACTGTCGGCTGCCTCGAGTTGCCGCACGAGTTCGATACCGGCGGTTGCCCATTCGATTTCCGATCGAGCCCGCGAGATCATTCCCGAGTAGCTGAAGACTTTGTAAGCAACGATCCTGTCGTGCTCGAATTCGGGACGCATTTCGAGTCGCCGTCTGATCGCGGGGTCGGTTCGGGCCTCGATTCCGTCTCGGATCGCCTCATACATGTCGACTTGCTCGGTGAAGTACTCCACGTGCTCGCGCAGGATGGCCAGAGCGTGTTCCGGGTCGGTCCATTCCAGGTACGCAGCCTGCATCCGATGCACATCGCGGTCGGCAGCGTGGCCGGGCGGGGTGGACATCCAGCGTCGAAAGTCGTCCAGCCCGGTGTCCGTCAGGTGATACCGCGTCTTGGTACTACGGGGTCCCCATCGGACCTGTTCTCCCTCGATCAGGCCGTCGGTCTGCATGCGTCGTAGTTCCGGATAGATCTGTGAATCGGGTGCATGCCATACGTGACCGACCGAACCGCTGAAGCGCTTCGCCGCGTCGTAGCCGGTCACCGGGCCTGCAGTGAGCAGCGCCATCAATGCATAACGAAGACTCATGGTCCCTCGATCGCGTCGGCCGGTGTTGCCGATCACTATTCCATAGCTAGTGTGTGCCTCACATCACTCAATAACTACGTGCATAGTTATTTCGCTGCGATGCACACGACAGGACTTCGACATGACCGATCTGGGACCGGGCGGCGCAACCGCCAAGAACATGGCCTATCCACTGAACGCCTGGTACGTCGCTGCCTGGGACTACGAGCTGACCGGCACCGGTCTCATCTCCCGAACCGTGGCAGGAAAACCCATGGCCCTGTATCGCACCGCGCAGGGCCGTCCGGTCGCTCTCGCCGATGCGTGCTGGCACCGGCTCGCACCGCTGTCCATGGGAGTTCGCGTCGGGGCCGACGAGGTTCAGTGCCCGTATCACGGGCTGCGTTACAACTCGGCCGGCCGTTGCACCAAGATGCCTGCCCAGGAGACCACCAACCCCTCGGCGATGGTTGCGTCGTTCCCGGTCGAACAGCGCCACCGCTACGTATGGGTATGGCCCGGAGACCCCACTGCGGCCGATCCCGCACTCATTCCCGACATGTTCCAGATGGATTCACCAGAGTGGGCGGGCGATGGACGCACCATCGATGTCGACGCCAACTGGCAGCTGGTCTTGGACAACCTCATGGATCTCACCCACGAGGAATTCGTTCATTCGTCCACGATCGGGCAAGACGAACTGAGCGAGTCGGGTTTCGAGGTCACTCACGACGAGCGCACGGTCACCGTCACTCGCATGATGCACAACATCGACGCTCCACCGTTCTGGCTGAAGAACATGCGCGACAAGTTTCCCGACTTCAGTGGCAAGGTCGATCGCTGGCAGATCATCAAGTTCGAGGCACCCGGCACGATCTGCATCGACGTCGGAGTTGCCAAGGCCGGCACCGGAGCGGAGAACGGTGATCGCAGCCAGGGAGTGAACGGCTTCGTCATGAACACGATCACCCCCGTCAGTGACCGCACGGCGCTGTACTTCTGGGCTTTCATGCGTAACTACCGGCTCGAAAGCCAAACGATCACAACACAACTGCGCGACGGGGTTCACGGCGTCTTCGGTGAGGACGAGGCCATGCTGACCGCACAGCAGAAAGCCATCGATGCAAACCCCGATCACGAGTTCTACAACCTCAACATCGACGCCGGTGGCATGTGGGTTCGCCGCATCATTCAGCGGATGATCGAGACCGAGCGAGCGCACACGACCAATCTCGACGTGTTCACCACGGCGCAGGTGAAGTGACATGACCGACAACAAGGTCAGCTGGATCCGGGGCACCGTGCTGTCCGTCGAGCCGGCAGCGGAAAGCATTGCACAGATCGTCATCGGTACCGAGCAGCCCTGCCGGGTTGCCCCCGGTTCCCACGTCGACGTCACTGTCGACACCGGTGACATCCGGTCCTACTCGATCGTCTCGGGTGGACGCGACGGAATGAGCGTGACGCTGGGAGTGCGCCTGTCGCCGACCTCGCGTGGTGGGTCGCGGTTCATGCATGCACTCGCACCCGGAGACGAACTGGCGATTACTGCACCGCTACAGAATTTTCCGCTGCGCATCGGTGCCCCGCGCTACGTTCTGCTCGCCGGAGGAATCGGAATCACCGCAATCGCCGCCATGGCCGCGGCTCTGCGTCGAGTCGATGCGGACTATCGACTTCTCTACGTCGGACGCAGCCGTGCGGCCATGGCATTCCTACCCGAACTCGCTGCAGCACATGGTGATCGATTGGCCGTTCACGTCGACGACGAAGGAACCGGTCTCGATGTCGCGGCGATGATGACCGGCGTCGACCATTCCACCGAGCTGTATATGTGCGGCCCGATCAGGCTGATGGACGCCGTCCGTCGAACCTGGATGGATCGAGAACTTCCGCTCCCGAACCTTCGCTACGAGACCTTCGGCAACAGCGGATGGTTCGACGCACAGGAATTCACCGTCACGATCCCGAGGCTCGGTATCGAAACGACTGTCGGCACAGGCGAATCCATGCTCGAGGCTTTGGAGCGCGCAGGTGCGGACATGATGTTCGACTGCCGAAAAGGTGAATGCGGGCTGTGCCTGGTCGATATCCTGGACGTCGACGGCACGATAGACCACCGCGACGTCTTCTTCAGCGAATCCCAGAGGGGCACCAGCCGGAAGCTGTGCTCCTGCGTCTCGCGGGTTGCCGGAGTTCGGCACGGAGCATCGTTGACTCTCGACATTCCCTGATCGCGCACAGCCTAAGCTGTTTCCATGCCCGCCGGACGCTTCGCTCCCAGTCCCTCCGGCGATCTGCATCTCGGCAATGTACGAACCGCATTGTTGGCGTGGCTGTTCGCCCGCTCCACCGAACGTCGGTTCGTCATGCGCGTCGAGGACCTCGATCGGGTGAAAGCCGGCTCGGAACAACGCCAGCTCGATGACCTGGCTGCTATCGGCATCGACTGGGACGGGCCGATCATGCGGCAATCCGAGCGTCGGGAGGTCTACGACGCCACGATTCGCGCACTCAGCGCAGCGGGGATGACGTACGAGTGCTTCTGCACGCGTCGGGAAATCCTGCAGGCCGCGTCGGCACCACATGCACCCGACGGCGCGTACCCGGGAACCTGCAGAAACCTGACCGCTGACGAGAAAGCAGCCAAGGGCCGCCCACCGGCTATTCGATTGCGTTCCCAGACAACCGAATTCACCATCGTCGATCAGCTGCACGGCCTGTTCCGAGGTCAGGTGGACGATTTCGTCCTCCGCCGATCGGACGGCGTCCCCGCCTACAACCTTGCCGTCGTCGTCGATGATGGCGCGCAAGGCGTCGACCAGATCGTGCGCGGCGACGACCTCCTCACCTCCGCCCCGCGGCAGGGCTACCTCGCTCAACTCCTCGGCCTCACCCCCGCGACGTACGTCCACGTTCCCCTCGCGCTCAACATCGAGGGCAAGCGACTGGCCAAGCGGGACGGCGCGGTGACGCTGCGCGAGCGACCCGACGCGTGGACGCTCATCACCGCCTCCCTCGGTGTGCCGAGTGCGAAGAACGCCGAGGAACTACTCGAGCAATGGAAGCCGACGCTGGTACCGCGCCAACCGTGGGTATTCGACCCCACAACCCCCTGACCTGCATTCCGCCTGGTGGTTGCATTTTTCTCACCCTGGGATTCGCGCCCATCGTTGTCTCGGTGCTTGGATCGTCGGGTGACTACTACCCAACACACCGCCCCCGACGGCGGCTCCGAGTCTGGGCAGGCCACGTTCGCTCATATCAGCCGGGGCTACTACCCCACCATCGTCGCGTTGTTCGTCGCGACGCTGCTGATCTCGAACGTGGCCGCCAGCAAAGGTGTCGCCTTCTTCGCCTCGTCCGACGTCATGCTCGGACCGATCCAAATTCTGCCGATCAATACCGACGGCGCATTCTTCCTGTTCCCCCTTGCCTACATCCTCGGCGACGTGCTCAGCGAGGTCTACGGCTTCAAAGCCACGCGCCGCGCGATCTACCTCGGTTTCGGCTCCCTGCTGCTCACGTCCGTGTGCTTCTGGATCGCCATCGAACTCCCGGCCGCCTCGTTCTACGAGAACCAGGCCGCGCTCGAGAGCGTCGTCGGCGTCGTCCCCCGCCTGGTCCTCGCCGGTCTCGCCGGCTACACCGTCGGGCAGCTCCTCAACTCCGTCGTCCTGGTCAAGATCAAGGAACGCACCAAGGAAAAGCACCTGTGGGCGCGACTGATCGGGTCGACCATCGTCGGCGAATTCTTCGACACGCTGATCTTCTGCTCCATCGCGGCCGGAGTCATCGGCATCACCACATGGACCGACTTCATCAACTACGTCATCGTCGGATTCCTGTGGAAGACGCTGGCCGAGGTCATCGTCATGCCGATCACGTACCGCGTCATCTCGTACATCAAGAAGCGCGAGCCGTCCTACCAGGATCGCTAGCGCCCGACCCATTCCGCACTGAGGTCGAAATACCGCTCCCGGGCCGTCTCGAAGGTGGCGACGGCCCGGGTGCCCGGCCAGTCCTTCGGCGTCATCGACGGCGGAAGACCCGGGTCGAGATAGGGAATGACGCGCCACTCGTCGAGCAACGGCACGAACGTGACGAATGCGTCGCGAGAATTTCGAGCCACCGATCCGCCATCGTGGGCGTCGAGAAATGCCCGATGCCGACCGGCGATTGCGGCCAGATCCCACCACTGCTCGGCGCTCTCACGCAGCGTGCCGGGAGGCGCGACCTCGGACGCGACGAACGTCGTGACGTACTGCGCCAACTCCAACGCGTCGACGATGGCCACGGCCTCCGCCGCGAGATGTTCGGGTGCGATCCACAATCCTGCTGAGACTGTTCCACAACCTATCGACGTGAGTCGACGCCTCAGCTGATGGCGGGCTGCGCGTTGCGTCTCGGGAATGGTGAACGAGATCAAGCGAAATGGATCGCCGTCGGACATCCGCCGGAACCCGAAGATTCGGCCGTCTCCGCGGGCGAACATTGCGTCGGCCTGCTCGGTGATCCGATAGCCGTTGCGGCCCTCACGATTGGCCGATTCGAGAACGCCCTTCTTCTTCAGCCTCGTCACCGCGATGCGCGTACTCTCCGGTGGCACTGCGAGCGCGTCCATCCAGACAACGAAATCGGCGATGGCGAACCACCCTCCGAGAGGGCGAACGTAGGCTCCGAGCACCGTGCGTACCAACGAGGTGACGCTGCCCGGACGCGACTCGAAGTCGTCGAGTATCGCCCCGGCGGTGCTAGTCGCGGAGTTCGTCACGAATCGCCACGATACCCAGATACACCTCGCGGAACGAGGTACTCAGTGGGCTCAACCCCAGTCGAATACCGTGTGGTGCTCGATAATCCGGGATGACGCCCTGCTCCCACAGCCGAGCAGTGATCGCCTTGAATTCCGGGTGGTCGATGGTGACGTGACCGCCGCGTCGATCCGAGTCCTCGGGTGAGGCGATCTCCACCCCGAGCGGTACCAGCATCTCGCGAACGAGTTCGAGGGCGTATTCGGTAAGCGCAACGGACTTCGCGCGGATCGCGTCCATGCCCACCTCGGCGATCATCTCGATGGTGTCCTGCATCGCGATCATCCCGAACACCGACGGCGTGCCACTGATGACGCGTCGGATACCCTCTGCCGGAACGTAACCCTGCGCCATCTCGAACGGATCGGCCCGGCCCATCCAGCCCCAGATCGGCTGGACGAAGCCCGCCAGAAGATCAGTGCGCACGTACGCGAACGCCGGCGATCCCGGACCGCCGTTGAGGTACTTGTAGGTGCACCCGACGGCCAGATCTACTTCCCACGAATCGAATTCGAGCGGCACCGAACCGACGGAATGACACACGTCCAGCAGCATCAGCGCGCCGGCCTCGTGCGTGATGCGGGTCGCCTCGGCCACGTCGACGAGGAAACCGGAACGGTAAGCAACGTGGGTGATCACCACCAGGGCAGTGTTCTCACCCACCACCTCGGCAAGTTGTTCCGGCGTGATGCCACCGCGGCGGTCGGTCTCGATCCACCGAAGCGTCATATTCGTCTCCGCCGCAATACCTTCGAGCAGGTAGCGATCGGTCGGGAAGTTGTCGCGGTCGATGACGATCTCGGTGCGGCCGGGTCGCATGTCGATGGCCGCCCGCGCCAGCTTGTACAGCAGTACCGTCGTCGAGTCGCCGATGGTGGTCTGCCCGGGCGCTGCCCCCAGGGTGGCGTCGGCCAGGGCGTCGCCGATGGTGACGGGGAGGTCGAACCAGTGCTCGTCCCAGCCGCGGATCAGGCGTCCGCCCCAGGCTTCGGTCATGAAGGTGTTGATGCGTTCGACGCTGGCCTTCGTGGGCCGGCCCAGTGAATTGCCGTCGAGATACGCGGTGATCGACGGGTCGTCGCTACCGAGGAACTTGTCGCGGTAGCTGCGGAGCGGGTCCTTGTCGTCGAGTTCGACTGCACGTTCCATCATCGGCCGATGTCCGTTCTCACAGCGAGTAATTCGGGGAAGAAGGTGAGTTCGAGTGCTTTCTGCAAGAACCCGACACCGCTGGAACCCCCGGTTCCGCTCTTCATTCCGATGGTTCGCAGCACCGTGCGCATGTGGCGAAAGCGCCAGAGCTGGAAGTTCTCCTCCAGATCGACGAACTCCTCGAATGCTTCGTATACCGCCCAATGCTCGGTGTGGTTCTCGTAGACGAACTTGATCAACGGCATCAGGTCCTCGTTGAACGTGTATGCCGCGGTGACGTCACGCTCGAGCGCCGATGCCGGCACGTCGTAGCCCTGCCGTGCCAACGATCGCCAGAAGGCGTCGTACAGGCTGGGCTCGTGCAGCAGGGTCGAAAGCCGTTCGTGAGCAGCAGGATCGGACTCGAAAACCCTCAACATGCCCGCGTTCTTGTTGCCCAGCACGAACTCCACCGCGCGGTACTGATACGACTGGAAGCCCGAGGAGTTGCCGAGGAAATCGCGGAACTGGGAGTACTCCGTCGGGGTGAGCGTGGCCAACACCGACCACTGCTCGGTCAGCGTCTTCTGAATGTGCTTGACCCTGGCGACGCACTTGAGTGCGGTACCGATGTCGTCGGCATCGAATGCGGCTCGCGCGGCCAGTGTCTCGTGCAGCACGAGCTTGAGCCACAGCTCGGTGGTCTGGTGCTGGATGATGAACAGCAGTTCGTCGTGATGCTCGGGGGTGCTCACCGGCTTCTGAGCGCTGAGCAGCGTGTCGAGGTCCAGGTACGAGCCGTAACTCATGCGGTCACTGAAGTCGGTGACGACGCTCTTCTCGATCTTCCGGGTGTTCGCTTCGACGCTCATCGATCGTCCTCGAGGTGGTGGGCTGGTGAGATCAGCGTATTACATCAACGTGCCGACCGCTAGATACACGAAATGTGAGTGTTTCGAGAATGCGGCCCGTGGCCTATCCTCGAGGTAATCGAATCAAGTGAGGAATTGCAGTGCGTAGAGCGTCCGGACAGTTGGAGGAGTCGATCCTCGAGCTGCTCGGCGAGCACACCGAACTCTCGGTCGCCCAAGCCCGCGAGCATCTGGGCTCGGATCTCGCGCACACCACCGTCATGACCGCTCTGGTACGACTGCACGGCAAAGGCCTCGTCGATCGCGAGCGCCGTGGGCGGTCGTTCGTGTACACCCTCAACGCCCCGGTCGACGAGATTCCCGCACTGCGGGCCGCCATGCGCATGCGCACCGAACTCGGTGCACGGGCCGAGCGCGCGGATGTGCTGGCCAACTTCGTGGCCGCCCTCGACCCCGAGGACGAGGCCACGCTGCGGGAGCTACTCGCCACATCGGACGCGCCCGAGCAACATCGATGACTCTGCTCCTGATCGTCGCCGCGTTGCCGTGGGCACTGTCGCTACTGCTGCGATTCGGAGCCGACCACCTCGACCGAAGACTCGACCCGTCGACCGCCGTCGTACTGCTACCCATCATGTCCGTGGTCACGGCGTTTTCACTACTCGCTTCGCTGACTGCGCTCGCCGCCGTCCTGCTGGCGACGAGTCGGCCCGCATGGGTGACACTCGCAATCATGATCTGCGCGTTGATCTTCTGGCGGGCGTTCGAGGTGGCCCGCCATATTCGACGCGTCATGGTCAGTGCGTCCGCTGTATCGGCCTTCGGCGACGAGGCGCGGGCGACGGGCGGCATCGTCGTGGTCGACTCCGAGGTTCCCGACGCCTTCGCGGCCCCCTCCGCAGGAGGGGCCGTGGTCATCACCACAGGTCTGGTGAAAGCACTGTCGGACAAGGAGTTGCGCGCGGTTCTCGAACACGAGCGTGCCCACCTGCGACACCGTCACAGCGTGTGGATTCAGCTGTGCGAGATCGCAGTTCGGTTCGATCCCATTCTGGGGCCGCTGACCGCGACGGTGCGACACGCGGCCGAGCGTCACGCCGACGAGAGTGCGGCACGGCTCGGACGTCGAGAAACGCAGACCGCCATCGCCAGAATCGCTCTGCTCCGGACCCATCTGGACCACGAAACCCGCACTCTCGCCAGTACCGGCGGAGACGTCGTGCGCCGTGTGCAAGCCCTCGGTGAACCACCGCAGCATCGCCCCGACCGCGCAATCGTGGCCGGCGGATTGGTCCTCGTCATCGCTTTCACAGCCATCTCGGCAGCGTTGTTCGACGTCGCACAGGATGTAGTGGCACCCGAGACCGGAGAAGCCGCCACCTCGATTTTCCGCTGACCTCGGTCAGATGCCTGCGACACCTGCCAATTGACCGATCGCATAGGTGACGGCCATCGCGATCGCACCACCTATCACTATTCGCGTCACTGCAGGCCGAGCCGGAGCACCACCCAGACGCGAGCTGATGGTCCCGGTCAATGCCAGCGCCAGCAACACCACGGCGAACGTCACCGGGACGCGCAGCGAGGCAGGCAACAACAGGATGGACAGCAGCGGCAGCAGCGCGCCGCTGACGAACGAGATCGCCGACGATCCCGCTGCCTGCCAAGGATTGGTCAGAGCATCTGGGTCGATCCCCAGTTCGACGTCCACGTGCGCGGCAAACGGGTCGTGTTCGGTGAGTTCGCGAGCCACGGTCTGCGCGGTATCGGCCGAGAGGCCCTTGGCCTCGTACAGGGCCGCGAGTTCGGCCAGTTCCTGCTCGGGTTGCTCGTCGAGTTCTCGACGTTCCTTGATCAACAGCGACCGCTCGGCATCGCGTTGTGTGCTGACCGAGACATACTCCCCCAACGCCATCGACACGGCCCCGGCGACGAGTCCTGCGAGTCCAGCGGTCAACAGCGCCCCACGGTCGGTGGTGGCGGCCGCGACACCCACGACCAGACCGGCGGTGGAGACGATGCCGTCGTTGGCACCCAACACTCCGGCCCGCAGCCAGTTCAGCCGACCGGGCAGGTCCCTGTGCGGTTCGTGCTCGTGCAGGCTCGGCTGCGGCTCACTCATCGCCGGCCGTCGCCGATACGTCGTCCCACGCGGCGCGAGCGCCGGACTCTCCGATTCTGTACACCTGGACGATTGTGGTCGCTCCGACCACCACTGCCAACACCAGCACGGCAATGGAGTGCCACCGAACGGGCGTGGTGCCCCGGCGCTCACGCAGATGCAGGAACACCAGTGCCGCGGCGACGACGACCAGACCGACGGAGAAGTAGATCATCCAGTCGCCGATTTCGGTGTGCTGCTCGACTGCTGCGGTCCTGGGAACACGCTTCTCGAGCCACTCACCTGCGTCGGTCGTCAGCGGTGTGAGGACCAACGTGAGCACTGACAAGGCTGCAATGAGCCACACGAACCTGCTGCGTACTCCGGGCCAGATGCTGGCGGCAATAGCGAGGATCGCAGTGAGGGGTGCCAGCACCACGATGAAGTGAACGAGCAGAATGTGGGCCGGTAGGCCGTTGAAGGTGGACATGCGTTCTCCCGCTGGCTTCGAAGTCGCGTGCACCTCACGCCTAGTGAATGCTACACATCGTGTAGTAGTTACTTCGTACAAATTCTCCAAGCCGAGTCCGGTCGGGCGACGATCGTCTCCAGAATCCGCTCGAACCGCCGGCCCAGCTCTGCCACTGTGCTCGCGTCGAACAATGCTGTGGGATAGACGATATCGACCACCGTCTCGATGGCTTCCCCCTCGCCGCCCCGCCGTTCGGTGACGTGAAAGTGGAGATCGCACTTGGCGATGTCGATCGGTCGCGGAGTGATCTCGAAATGCATATCCCCGACGTCGAGGGTCGTAGCGCTGAACACATCCAACGACAGCGCAACCTGGAAGATCGGATGCCGCGCCTGCGACGACTCGACATCGAGTGCCGTGACGACGTCCTCGAACGGCACCGTCGCGTGATCGAAGGCCCGCAACTCGCTTTCCCGCGCACGCCGGACGACGTCCTCGACGGTCGTCGCGAATTCGAGGTTCGTGCGAATCGCGACGGTGTTGCTGAAAGTTCCGACGAGCTGCTCCAGGCTCGGGTCGTCCCGACCGGCAACCGGGGTCCCGATGACGATATCGGTGGACCCCGTCGCCTCGGCGAGCAGAAGCAACAGTGCCGCACGAAGCACGGTGAATCGTCCAGTCCCACAACGCTTGGCAAGATCGGACATTCTCTGGGTGGCGTGTGCATCGAACCGAAGCGATGCGCGTGCCCCGGAGAAATCCCACTCCTGTCCCCGCGGGCGGTCCAATGGTAGGTCCCTCGAACTGGGTATGTCCGCCAACTCTGCACGCCAGAAATCGAGGTCGGCCGACGCATCGTGGTCGCCGGCCCAGACGCTGTAATCGCCGTACTGCAGCGGTAATTCGGACCATGTCGGCGCGGTTCCGCCGACCCTGGCGTGATACGCCACGACGAAGTCCGAAGCCAACACCCCCAGCGACCAGCCGTCCGCTGCACTGTGGTGGACGGCGCACGCAAGCACGTGGCGATCGGGTTCCACTGCGAACAGGCGAGCCCGAATCGGGAATTCGGTGCGTACGTCGAAGGGCAGCTCGAGCGTCTGCACTACGGCCTCGTCGTCGAAGTCGACGACATCGAGGTTCGGTACGGCCTTCGCCGGATTCTGCTCGACGACCTGCGCCGGAACCCCGTCGAGATTCGGCAAGCGCGTCCGCAAGGTGCTGTGCCGATCGATCAGGTCGGTCAGCGCCTGCGCCGCTGCCGCTGCGTCGAACCCACCGGAAATCGTGACCGTGAACGGCAAGTTGTACAGCGGTAGCGTCGCACTTCGATCGATATGCCGCTGTTGCGGCGCCAGCGGAATGGCCGATAACCCGTCGGACATGCCGCGCACAGGCCGCGAAGTCTGTCGATACCCACCACGTCGACGTTCGTCGATCCGTGCCGCCAACGCCTGCACGGAGGGGGCACCTGCGAGGTCCCTGACGCCGATGTCCACCGAAGCCTCGGCCCGCACCGACGCGACCACCCTGGTTGCCGCCAGCGAGTCGCCACCGAGGTCGAAGAACGAAGCCGCGCAGTCGATACCTTCTCTGTCGAGCACGCGTGCGAATGCGGTCGCCACCATCTCCTCGGTGGCACCGGACGGTTCCGCTCTCACGGAATTCGTAGACGTGGTCGGGTCCGGTGACGGGAGTGCCGCACGATCGACCTTGCGGTTGATCGTCAGCGGAATCTCGTCGAGAACCGTGATGGTCGACGGCACCATGTGGGTCGGCAGTCTCTTCGCGAGATCTTGACGAATGGTTTCGGTGTCGAGCACGTCCCCGACACATACGGGAACGACATACCCGTCGATCCGTAGATCTCCAGAGTGACTGCGGTGCAATGCCGATGATGCCGAGGAGACGCCAGGGTGGGCCCGCAACGCAGCGTCGACCTCACCCAGTTCGACGCGATTTCCCCGAATCTTGATCTGATCATCGGTGCGGCTGAGGAACTCCAGCGTGCCGTCGCCGCGTCGCCGCGCCCGATCTCCGCTGCGGAACATGCGAATTCCGCTGCTGTCGAACGGGTTCGCGACGAAGCGGGCTGCTGTATCCGCGGTACGCCCGAGGTACTCCCGCGCGACGCCGGGAGTCTCGATGTAGATCTCGCCGTCCGCACCGGACGGGACTGGCCGCAGAGTCCGATCGAGGAGATGGATCACCGCCCCCACCATGGCTCGACCGATTCCCTCGGTGCTGCTCGGACTCAGGGGCGCGGTCATCGTCACACTGCAGGTCGTTTCGGTGGGGCCGTAGGCGTTGAGCAGTCGTCGACCCGTCGACCAGCGGTCGACCATGTCGCTCGGGGCGGCCTCTCCGCCGATGATGATCGTTCCGACACCCCCCAGCTCTGCGGGGGCCAGTGTCGCGAGTGCCGACGGCGTGATCAGAAGGTGGGTAATCCGTTGATCGACAATCAGTTCCGACAGTTCTGCTCCGCCGTAACTATCTGGCGGTGCGATCACCACTGCCGCGCCTGCGGTTGCTGCGGCCAGCATCTCGACGATTGCGGTGTCGAATCCGGGTGAGGCGAGATGGCAGACGCGCGACCGGGCGTCGAGGTCGTAACTGCTCCTGATCTGCTGCACCAGAGGGCCGATACCATCGTGGGTGACGACGACGCCCTTGGGAGTTCCGGTGGATCCGGAGGTGTAGATGACGTAGGCCGCGTAGTTGGGTGCTGAAGTCCAGGCACTGCCGGTCGGTTCACGCTTCGCGACAACGTCATCGAGATCCAGCCATTCCACCTCGCCCGTCAGGCCGTCGCCCGTGTCCAGGCCCGTGCCCAGGCCCAACACCGCACGGCTGTTCCGCACCAGGAACTGTGCCCGATCGCGGGGGTGATTCGGATCGACCGGCACGTACACCGCACCCACTCGTGCGATCGCCCAGAACGCGACGACCCCTTCGACGGAACGGCCGATGCGAACGGCGACTCGGTCTTCCGTGCCGATTCCGCGCGCCTCGAGGGTGGATGCGAGTGCGTCGACCCTGTCGGACAATTCGGTGTAGGTCACCGAACGCTCTGCATCCTGGATCGCAATTCGGTTGCCGTGCTTCGTCACTGCCGCGGCGAAAGTCTCGTTCAGTGATCCGTGCTCGATCACTGTCGCTCCGACCGACGCGGGCGTGGTGCGAGGTTCGTCGGGCAGAAACAGGTCGAGGTCGGCCACGGCCGTGTCGCCGGAGCCGGGATCGGCGAATCGGTCGAGAAAGTGTAGGAATCGTTCGTGGTGGCGAGCGAGGTCGCTCGGCGTGTAGGCGGCAGGATTGGCCTCGAAGTCGATGCGAGGGCACACTCCACGTCGCCCGGGGTAGATGTTGACGGCAAGACTGGACACCGGACCTGTGGTCAGAATCTTGATCTCACCGTCGAAGTCGCCGATGGCCACAGTGTTCGCGAACATCATCACATTGACGGTCGGTCCGAACCGACCGGCGCGCAATGCATTTCCGTTCTCGGGTATCGGTGGCCTGCTGCGCTGATGCCTCAGCACCGCCCCGATCGCCATTTCGGCCGATTTGACCACATTGTTCACCGTCGCCGATCCGACGCCGGGCAACCGCAGCGGCACCACATGAGACAACGACGATCCGGCCGCGCGCAGCAGTGCTGTCGGACGCGCCGAGACCGGCAGCGACAGTTCCACGTCGTCGGCGTCCTCGATGCGTGCGAGGTACGCGGCGAAGGCCGCGATCACGACAGCCGAGGTGGCACGGTGGGCCCCGCCCGAGGCGATGATCGGCATGGACGCAGGCGCGACATCGGGGCCACGAGGCGCGGCACAGGCCGTCTCGGCGGACTCCCAGTGCGCCCGATCACGCCGTGCGCGGGCAGATGCGTGGTAACGCTCGTCCTCGGCGAGAAGTGCCGCCGGGGTCGTCGGATCGATCGGAGGTGGCTCGACGCCATCCTGCGCCGCGGCGTACAGCGCAGCCGCCCGCTCGAGCACCTTCATCGACGCAAAACCGTCGAGCGCGATGTGATGGGCTCGGGTGTACCAGAAGACGCGATCGTCCCTGATGCGCAGGACACGCAGTCGAACCAACCGACCGTTCATCGACAAGGGCGTCCGGCAATCCCGGTTCATCCACTGCGTGGCCGCTTCCTCCGGACGATCGTGTCCGCGGAAGTCCAGAATCTCCGCTGCTTCCGCCTCGGTCTCCGCGAACCGCTGCATCGGAGTGCCGTCGACCTCGACAATCCGCATCGTCGACGACGAGAACTCACGATGTGCTCTGCTACCGCAGGCGGCCAACACGTCGACGTCGAGTGCACCGACGATGTCGACGTAATACGCGATGACGAAGGGCACATCGGGCATGAACAGTTGCGCCAGCCAGATATCGGCCTGGGACGAAGTCACAGGTAAGGCGTCGAACATTGTGGTCCCCCCACGGCAATGCTGCTACTACACACTCGGTAGTACCAGAGTACTCGTCAGTCCGGTGAGCACCGTCGCGTACGACGTGTACGGCCGTGGGGTCTCGAAACGCAGCGATTGCCCTAGGGTGGCACCCGTGCCGCCGAACAATCACTACCATCACCTGATGTTCGGCCCTGCCGCGATTGCGCGGCAGCAGGTCGACGGCAGTTACACCGCCTACGGGTCACAGACCGAGCGGCCCGACGACGGTCCGACGCCTCTCGACACTCGCGAGAAGGCGATGATTCGTGCGATCGATCAGTTCCAGATCGCCACCGTCGCCGAGACCGGCTGGCCCTACATCCAGTACCGCAGCGGGCCGAAAGGCTTCCTCCAGGTTCTCGACGATCACACGTTGGGTTTCGCCGATTTCGCCGGCAACCATCAGTACGTGACCGCGGCCAATCTCGATCACGACGACCGTGTCGCGATCTTCTTGGTGAATTACCCTCTGCGTCAACGACTCAAGCTGTACGGACGCGCTCGTACCGTCGAAGCCGCGGTCGATCCCGAACTACTGGATCGACTGAAAAAGATCGGCGACCTGACCGTCGCCGCGACGTGCGAGCGCAGCGTCGTCATCGACGTCGAGGCGTTCGACTGGAACTGCACCCGCAGCATCATCCCCCGCTACGACGCGGCATACCTGGCGGACCTGTCCGAGGTGTACCAGCGCAAGGCCGCCGAGCGAGAAAACGAACTACTGCAGCGCATTTCGGCGTTGGAAGATCAACTCACGCAGTCTTCGACGCATAGAACCGGCCCAGAAACTCCGTCTTGAATTCTGCGAAACGTCCCTGCTCGATCGAAGCGCGAATATCGTCGACCAGCTTGACCGTGAATCGCTCGTTGTGGATGGTGCACAGTGTCGAGGCGAGCATTTCCTTTGCCTTGAACAGGTGATGGATGTACGCCTTGGTGTAGTGCGCGCAGGTGTAGCAGTCGCAGTTCTCGTCGATCGGGGTGAAGTCGCGTCGATGCTTGGCGGTGTTGATGTTGAAACGGCCCGTCGGCACGTAGATCGCCGCATTGCGCGCCACCCGTGAGGGATTGACGCAGTCGAACGTGTCGGCACCGTTCTCGATGGCGGTGAAGAAGTCGTCCGGCTCGCTGATGCCGAGCATGTGACGCGGCTTGTGTTCGGGCAGTTCCTCGTTGACCCAGCGGGTGATGGTGCCGAGGTTCTGCTTCTCGAGCGCACCGCCGATTCCGTATCCGTCGAAGCCGCGGCCCGTATCACCGGTGATCGTCTCGAGATCGTGCGCGGCCTTGCGTCGTAGATCCTCGTACTGCGCGCCCTGCACCACTCCGAACAATGCCTGATACGGCTTGTCTGCGCGCTCGACGGTCAGTCGTTCGTGTTCGAGCACGCATCGCTCGGCCCACGCCTGAGTCCGGTCGACCGACTTCTCTTGATAGCCGCGGGTATTCATCAGCGTCGTCAGCTCGTCGAAGGCGAACATGATGTCGGCACCGAGGCGATGCTGAATCTGCATCGACACCTCGGGAGTGAATCGATGCTTGGAGCCATCGAGATGCGATTTGAAGGTCACGCCGTCGTCGTCGACGTGCGCCAACCGCTCCTTGCCCTCGGCGATCACGTCGTCGGACTGCACCCGGGTGGCGTCCATCGAGATGACCTTCTTGAAGCCCACACCGAGCGACATGACCTGAAATCCGCCGCTGTCGGTGAACGTGGGCCCGTCCCAGTTCATGAACTTACCCAGCCCACCGGCTTCGTCGACGACGTCCGAGCCCGGCTGCAGGTACAGGTGATACGCGTTGGCGAGCAGCGCCTGCGCGCCGAGTTCCTTCATCGCCTCCGGCAGCACTGCTTTCACGGTCGCCTTGGTTCCCACCGCGATGAACGCGGGGGTGGCGATATCGCCGTGCGGAGTGTGGATGGTGCCGGTGCGTCCCAACTCGCCGTCGAGCCGGGTGCCGATATCGAAGCCGAAACTGGAGGAACTCACCGCGTCAGTATGCGGCTTCGTCCCTCGAGAGCGGAAATTCGTAGCCCACTACGAGGCAGGAGTGGAGCCTGCGGAACGACCGGTGACTCAGCCACTCACATGCGGCGCAGCCGCTCCAGCCGCTCCCGCCGCATTCAAGCGGAAGTACGCACCCCGAGCCTCGAGCAGTTCCTCGTGATTGCCCTGCTCGACGATGCTGCCGTTCTCCATCACCACGATGGTGTCCGCGTCCCGGATGGTCGAGAGGCGGTGCGCGATAACGAAACTGGTGCGATCGCTGCGCAGTTTCGCGGTGGCCTTCTGCACCAGCAGTTCGGTTCGAGTGTCGACGGAGCTGGTGGCCTCGTCGAGGATGAGGATCAGCGGCTTGGCCAGGAAGGCGCGCGCGATGGTGATGAGCTGCTTCTCACCGGCGCTCACGTTGTTGCCTTCCTCGTCGATGACCGTGTCGTAGCCGTCGGGCAGAGAATGCACGAAACGGTCGACGTAGCTCACCCGCGCGGCCTCGAGAATCTCTTCTTCGCTGGCACTCGGGTCGCCGTAGGCAATGTTGTCGCGAATGGTTCCGCCGAACAGCCAGGTGTCCTGCAGCACCATTCCGGTACGCGCACGGAGTTCCTCGCGCGTCATCGTGCGAGTGTCGACGCCGTCGAGCGTGATCCGACCGGAGTCGATTTCGTAGAACCGCATGATGAGGTTGACCAGCGTGGTCTTGCCCGCACCGGTCGGACCGACGATCGCCACCAGGTGCCCGGGATCGGCCACCAGAGAGAGGTTCTCGATCAGCGGACGGTCGGCCGAGTAGCCGAACGACACGTTCTCGAACTCGACGCGTCCCCGACGCTCGACGGGTCGCACCGCATCGACCGGATCCGGCTCTTCTTCCTCGGCGTCGAGCACCTCGAAGATGCGCTCGGCGGAGGCGACGCCGGACTGGATCAAGTTCACCATCGCACCGACCTGGGTGAGCGGCTGAGTGAACTGACGCGAGTACTGAATGAAGGCCTGCACTTCACCGAGGGTGAGAGTGCCCGACGCAACCCGAAGCCCACCGACGACGGCGATGACCACGTAGTTGATGTTTCCGAGGAACATGATGACGGGCATGATCATGCCGGAGATGAACTGAGCTCGGAAGCTGGACTGGAACAGTTTTTGGTTGCGCTCGCCGAACTCGCGCTCCACCTCTTCCTGTCGACCGAAGGCCTTGACGATCTCGTGGCCGGTGTAGGTCTCCTCGATCTGGGCGTTGAGCTTTCCCGTGAGCTTCCACTGCGCGACGAAGTGCGGCTGCGAGCGCTTGGCGATGACGGCAGTCACCGCGAACGACGCCGGAATGGTCAGCACCGCAACGAGAGCCAGCAGCGGCGAGATCCAGATCATCACGCCGAGGATGCCGAGCACGGTGAGAATGCCGGTGATCAGCTGACTGAGCGTTTGCTGCAAGCTGGTCGAGACGTTGTCGATGTCGTTGGTGACGCGGCTGAGCGTTTCACCGCGGGCATTGTTGTCGAAGTACTTCAGCGGCAGTCGATGCACCTTGGCTTCGACGCTGCCGCGCAGCAGCAGGATTCGGCGCTGGAGCGCGATGTTGAGAATGTAGCCCTGCGCCCAAGCCAGTAGTGCCGAGAGGACGTACAGCACGAGAACCCACATCAGGACGGTTCCGACTGCACCGAAGTCGATCCCGGCTCCGGGGGTGACGTCGGTGCCGGACAGCAGATCGGCCACCGAGTCGTTTCCGTCCGCCCGCAGGCTCTCGATCGCTTGCTCTTTGGTCTGACCGGGGTCGAGCTCTCGGCCCACGACGCCGTTGAAGATCAGGTCGGTTGCGTGGCCGAGCACGGTCGGCGCGGCGACAGTGAGCACGGTGCTCGCGATACCGAAGGCCAGCATCAACGACAGGAAGACCTTCTCGGGGGCAAGCAGGCCGACCAGTCGTTTGAACGAACCCTTGAAGTTACGGGCCTTGGTTCCCGGTGCCACGGTTTTGGCGACGGGAGCGTCGTCCTTCTCTTCCGTCTTCTCCACCTGCGCGGTCACAGGGCACCGACCACGGCGCGCTGCGAGTCGACGATCTCGGCGTAGGTGGGGCAGTCGGCCATCAACTGGTCGTGGGTACCCACACCTACCGGCTTTCCGTCGTCGAGTACGAGTATCTGGTCGGCATCGATGATGGTCGAGACGCGTTGGGCGACAACGATCATGCAGGCATCGCGCGTCACCGGCTTCAGTGCCGCGCGCAGGTTGGCGTCGGTCGTCAGATCCAGTGCGGAGAACGAGTCGTCGAACAGGTAGATGCTGGGTTTGCGTACGAGTGCACGTGCGATGGCGAGGCGTTGACGCTGACCACCGGAGACCGTCGTGCCACCCTGCGCGACGCGAGTCTCCAGCCCATCGGGCATGGCCCGAACGAAGTCCGCACCCTGCGCGATCTCGAGTGCTTCCCACAGTTCCGCGTCGGTGGCGTCGGATTTGCCGTAGCGCAGATTGCTCGCGATGGTGCCCGAGAACAGGTACGGCTTCTGCGGGATCAATCCGATCTCGGAGCGCAACAAGTCCAGATCGAGCTCACGGATGTCGACTCCCCCGACGCGTACCTCCCCGCCGGTGACGTCGATCAGTCGCGGAATCAGGTTGACCAGGGTCGATTTTCCGGAGCCGGTGCCACCGATGATCGCGGTGACCTTGCCTGCCTCGGCCCTCAGGTTCACCCCGCACAGCACCGGATATTCGGCACCGGGGAAGGAGAATTCGGCGTTGACGAGCTCGACCGTTCCCGGCGAGGACGCGAACATCTTGGGCTTGTCCGGCAACACGACCGACGATTCGGTGGCGAGTACTTCACTGATGCGATCGGCGCACACCGACGCGCGGGGCACCATCATCGCGATGAACGATGCCATCATCACCGACATCAGAATGAGCATGATGTAGCTCAGAAGAGCTGTGAGAGAGCCGATCTGCATGGTTCCTCGGTCGATGGCATGGCCACCGAACCAGATGACCGCAACGCTGGTGACGTTGCTGATGAGCATGACCGTCGGAAACATCAGGGCCATCAAGCGTCCGACGCGGAGTGCGGTTCCGGTGAGCGAGGCGTTGGCCTCTCCGAACCGGTCTATCTCGAAGTTCTCTCGGACGAACGCTCGCACCACGCGAATGCCGGTGATCTGCTCACGCAGAACACGATTGACGGCGTCGATCCGCTTCTGCATCGAACGGAAAGCGGGCACCATCTTGACGATGATCAAGCCCATCGAGATCGCCAGCCCCGGCACGGCGATCAACAGGATCCAGGACAGGCCCAGGTCCTCTCGCAACGACATGACGATGCCACCGACGCACATGATCGGAGCCATCACCACGATGGTGAACCCCATGACGATCACCAACTGCACCTGCTGAACATCGTTGGTGTTGCGGGTGATCAACGACGGCGCACCGAACTGGCCTACCTCGCGAGCGGAAAACGTACCGACTCGATGCAGGATCGAACCGCGCAGGTCACGTCCGACGGACATGGCCGTGCGAGCACCGAGGAACACCGCGGCCACCGAGCTGACGATCTGCACCGCCGACACCAGCAGCATCACTCCACCGGCGGACAGGATGTAACCCGTATCGCCGGTGGTGACGCCCTTGTCGATGATGTCGGCATTGAGGCTGGGCAGGAACAGCGCAGCCAGCGTGCTGACGAGTTGTAGCAGGATCAACGCGACGATCGGCAGCTTGTAGGGAGCCAGATACGTGCGAAGTAGGGGAATCAGCATGATGACCGAAGATTACTCGTGCACATGGATGACAGTCTCTCCGTTTCGAGTTTTACGAGCAATCTTCGGCCATGTCGGCCACGACGCTGGAATCTAGAGGGCCTTCTCCGGAGCCGTCTTCAGCTTGGCACCTTCGATGTCGACGTTGGGCAGGATCTTGTCCAGCCACTTCGGCAGCCACCAGGCCTTGTCTCCCAGTAGCGCCATCACCGAGGGAATCAGCACCATGCGCACGACGAACGCGTCGAAGAACACCGCCGCTGCGAGCGCGAAGCCGATGGACTTGATGAACGAGTCCGGCTCGGCGATGAACGCGGCGAACACCGAGATCATGATGACCGCGGCCGACGTCACCACGCGTGCGCCGTACTTGAAGCCGTTGACCACGGCATCCTTGGCAGCCGCTCCGTGGACGAACTCTTCACGCATACGCGAGACGAGGAACACCTGGTAGTCCATCGCGAGACCGAACACCACACCGATCAGGAAGATCGGCATGAAGCTGACGATCGGCTGCGGGTTGGAGATCAGCCCGAGCCCGCCCTCTTGGAAGATGAACACCGTGGCACCGAAGGTGGCAAGGACGCTGAGCAGGAACCCGACCGTTGCGGTGAGCGGCACCAGAATCGAGCGGAACACCAGCATCAGCAGCACGAACGCCAGTCCGACGACCACAGCCAGGTACGGAATCAGCGCGCTCTGCAACCGCTCGGAGATATCGATGCCGATCGCGGTCTCACCGGTCACGCCGTAGGACACGCCCGCGCTCTCCTGCAATCCGCTTTCGGCATCGCGCAGGTTGGTGACCAGTGCCTTCGTCTGGTCGCTGTTGGGTGTGCTGGACGGGGTGACGAGAATCTGGGCCGTGTCACCGGCGGGATTGACAGCGACGATCTGTGCATTGGTGACGTCGGACTGCCCGGTGATGGTCTCGATGACCTTGCCGAACGACGCAGTGCGATCGGCTTCTGCGACGCCCGATGCGTCGGCGATGACGAGCAGCGGACCGTTGCGGCCCGGCCCGAATGCCTCTTCGGTGATGTCGTAGGCCTGGCGGGCAGGCGTGGACGGGTCCGAGGTGGCGATGGACGGAAGTGCGAGAGACAACCCGGTGGTCGGCCCAGCGATGACGCCGAGGAGAACGATGCCTCCCACCAGTCCGAGGATCGGTTTCTTGACCAGGAACCGCGCCCACCGAAGACCGTTGGTGGGAGTCGCCTTGGGGTCTTCCGGGTCGGTGGTGTTGACGAACTTGATCTTGCCGGCGAATGCCTTGCCCTTGTAGACGCCGAGCATGGCCGGCAAGAAGGTCAACGCGATCAGGACGGCGATGAACACCGCGAAGCCGGCGGCCAGACCCATCTGCGACAGGAACGGGATACCGACCACGCGGAGTGCTACGAGCGCGATCAGCACTGTTGCACCTGCGAACACGACGGCGGAGCCGGCGGTTCCGACCGACCGCCCGACGGCCTCTTCACGGTTGTCGGTGAGAGTGAGCTCGTGTCGGTAGCGCGCCAGGATGAACAGCGAGTAGTCGATCGCGACGGCGAGGCCGATCATGATCGCGAGAATCGGGGTGAACGAAGACAGGCTCGCGAAGCCGGAGGCGGTGGTGATCGCCAAGCTGGAGATGCCGATACCGACGATCGCGGTGATGAGCGGCAGGCTGGCCGCTGCGGCCGAGCCGAACATGATGAGCAGAACGACGGCGGCGACGGCCAGACCGACGATCTCCGAACTGCCACCGGGCGACGGGTTCTCCTGCGCGACGGTGCCGCCGAGGATGACGTTCAGGCCGGCATCGCGGGCCGGCTGTGCGGCTGCGTCGAGATCGCTACGAATTTGGTCGGTGACGTCGGCGAGATCGACGTTGACCGGCGCAGTGACGGTGCCGACGTTGCCGTTCGGGCTCAGCGGCGAGGTTGCCGCGGCGTCTGCCGCCACCTTGTCGGCCGGGGTGCCGGCCTCGGTGGCTGCCTTGGTGTACTGATCGATGATCGACTGATTCGCCGCGACCGGATTGGCAAGTGGCGGTGCACCTTCCGCAGGCTTTGCCGCATCGACCTTCTGGATCTCGGCGATGGTCGCGTCGATGGCCGAGGTGTACTGCGGGGTATCGAGCGACTGCCCGTCCGGCGCTTGGAACACGTACTCGGCATTGACCGCTTGCAGCGGATCCTCAGCGCCGCCGAATCGCTCCTTCTGCAGATCGAGTGCAGCCTGGGCGGGGGTTCCGGGTATGCTGAACGAGTTGACCGTCGGTGCGGACAGCGTTGCTGCGCCCACTCCGGCAGCGATCAGAACCGCCAGCCACAGTCCGAGGACGATGCCCTTGCGTCGGTACGCGAATCTTCCGATTCGGTAGAGATAGGTGGCCACTGTCAAGCTCCTCGGTTGTGTTCGGGGCGGGGTTCGGGAGTGGAGCGCGCGGAATGACCCTTGGGTTCGGGCAGTCCTGCTCGGAGTTGGTCGAAGGCGTCCTCGATGAGGGCCCTGGGTGTCGACGCACCTGCGGGGTCGGTGATCCAGATGTTCAGTGCGGATGTCACGGCTCCACCGACTGCCATTTGCAGCAGGTTCGGGTACAGGTCGGTGTCGATGTTCGTTCCGGTTCGCTCGGCGATGGCCTCGCCGAGTTTGCGGGTCAACGACTGGTGCATTTCGAGTTTGCGGGCCATCAATGCGGGGTTGGCCTCGATGAGGCGGGCCGCAGCGAAGGTATCCTCCAAATCCCTGCCGGGGTCAGCGACAAGGTCGATTGCTATGTGCCGCAACGAGTCCCAGATGGGTTCCGTCGAAGGCCGCGCACGCAGCAACTCGAACCATTCGAGGGCAGAGACCTCGATGTGGTGCAGAACCGCTTCTTCTTTGTTGGAGAAGTAGTTGTGGAACGTGCGAGTGGAGACACCGGCCTCGTGCGCGATGGCGTCGGCAGTGACCGCGTCGAAGCCGTGCAGCTTTCCCAAACGCACGGCCGCCAGCCCCAGGGCGTCGCGGGTGGCGGCCTTCTTCAGATCACGAAGGCCCGTCGGAGAAGTCACGATTACCAACGTACGGAACTTGCACAGTTCTGCAAGTTTGCAGAGACGTGCAATTTTGTCGATCGCGCCACACCTTCCTGCATGTGTGACTCAGGTCATCGGCGAGCCCATGCCGTCGGCTCACTGACCAGGTCTTTCACGAATCCCGGCAAATCGTCCTCGACGATGTCCGCGAGCGACACCGCCTCGAGCACCGCACGCAGATTGACGCGCACCGCGAGCCATACCCGCGTGAGCGGCTCGGCGGGGCCTGCATACTCCGCATCCTCGGGCCGTTGACCACGCACGGACGCCAGCGGCCCCTCGACGGCCCTGATCACATCGGCAACGGAAATGTTCGACGCGTCCCGCGCCAACCAGTAGCCGCCGTCGGGACCCCGCCGGCTGCAGACCAAGTCTGCGCGACGCAGATCCGAGAGCACCGACTCGAGGAATTTGTGCGGAATGCCTTGCGCGGTGGCCAACGCCTCGGCTTTCGCGGGGCCCTGCCCGCCGACGGCGGCCAGTTCGACGAGCGTCCGCACCGCATAGTCCGCCCTCGCCGTGATGTGCACGGTTCAATTCCTATCATTTCAGTAGGAAATTAGCGAGCAGTCGGTCGGTCGAGCAGACCCGTCAGGATCCTTCCGGTACCGCCACCACCACCTCGTTGCGACGGAACGGTGCCAAGGTCCAGGGCGGGTCGTAGAACCAGGTCATCGGCTCGCCCAGCATCTCGATCCCGTGTGCGCGCAGCGCAGCGGTCAACGCCGCCATCTGCGGTTCGATGTTGTCGCGGCCGCGTCCGCCACTGAAACGCAACACGGCCACCGTCTCCGCCGGAACCGTCGTCAGCGTGACGCGGTCGTCGTTCGGCGTGGGCAGCGTGTCCATCGTCCACTTGGACGGCATGAAGAACCGGACGACCCAGCCGTCGCTGCCGGGCGTGCTGGACACGGGGGCCGTCATCGCTATCTTCTGCGAGCCTGCGGACGCCTGACTGACCGGAGCAGTCATGGCGACCTTCTGCTTGCCCCCGTTTCCACCGAAGATGTACCCGGCCAGGCGACGGAAACCCTCGCGGCGCGCCTCTTCCTCGTCGGCGTCGACGGTGGTCTGCGCGGCGATGCGCGGTTCGTAACGACGGATTTCCACCGCCTCGGTCAATGAGCGACTCGTGTGCGCCGGCTCCTCGGTTCCCACCCGAATCCCGACGACTCCCAACACGGACTCGCCTACCTGCCCGATCGTGGACGTAATTTTCTTCAGCAAGTCCGACTCCGTTCTCTTGGCAGCTCAGTGCCTCGTCTCCACAGTACGAGCCGCATCGCTGCGGTCCATCCGAGCTGCAGCCATGGGAAAACTCGGACGGTAGAGTTACACTTCTGCCCTGGATGTCACGCACTGGAGGTTCGATGAGCGAGTGGATCGGTTCGGCGTGGAATGCACTGCCTGAGCCGCTGCGCGATCCGGTCGCACTGGCCGTCCCCGCGTTCGCGCTGCTACTGGCCATCGAATGGGTAGCGGCCGCGAAGCTCGAGGACGGTCAACGCGGCGGTTACTCCGGCAGGGACGCGCGAGCCAGCCTGAGCATGGGCCTGGTGTCGATCGCGACCACCACGGCCTGGAAGGCGCTGGCACTGGTCGGCTACACGGCCATCTATGTCTACGTCGCGCCGTGGCATCTGCCCGCCGACGCCTGGTACACCTGGGTGATTCTGATCCTGGGCGTCGACCTGTTGTTCTACGGCTACCACCGCATCGCGCATCGAACTCGAATCATCTGGGCGACGCATCAATCCCATCATTCGAGCGAGTACTTCAACTTCGCCGCGGCGTTGCGCCAGAAGTGGAACAACAGCGGCGAGGTCATCATGTGGCTGCCCCTGCCACTGCTCGGAATGCCGCCGTGGATGGTGTTCGTCGGATTCTCGATCAACCTCGTGTACCAGTTCTGGGTTCACACCGAGCGCATCGATCGTCTGCCGCGCCCGTTCGAGTTCGTCTTCAACACTCCCTCCCACCACCGCGTCCACCACGGCCGCGATCCGCAGTATCTCGACAAGAACTACGGCGGCATCCTCATCGTCTGGGATCGCCTGTTCGGCAGCTACGCCGAGGAGGTCGAGCGGCCGAACTACGGTTTGACCAAGCCAGTCGACACGTTCAACATCTGGACCCTCCAGACACACGAATACCGCAACATCGCGCGGGATGTTGCGGCATCGCGGTCATGGAAGGACCGGCTCGGATACCTCGTCGGACCGCCGGGGTGGAAGCCTGCGGCCGAGCGAGAACCGGCTACTGCCGGCTCAGATTGACCAGGAAGTCGATGGTTCCCGAGGGATCCACCGTGACGAAACCGAGCGACGGTGGCTCGATCTCGTAGTCGGTCCACGTCGTCGGAATGGCACCCGACGCGATGAGCGTGTCTCCGGACAGGAGCACCTCCATCTCGACCGAGATCGGACGGGTCTGATCCTTGAGCGTCAATGTGCCCTGGGCCGTGACGGTTTCGGTGGTGCCGTCCTTGGGCAGTGCGGAGAGGTCGATCGGCGAGTCGATCGTGAACGTCGCCGTCGGATAGGTGGCCGTGTCGAAGATGTTGCCGCGGAACTGGCTGTCGCGGCGGTCGCTGTCGGTGCTGATCGAGTTCGTCAGGACCACGATCTGTCCGTCGGTCAGGGTGTCGTCGGCGATGGTCACGTTGCCGGCAACCTCGGTGGTCGATCCGACCACCGTCACGTCGGAACCGTTGAGCAGTTCGTCGACGGTGTAGCCCGCGGCCGTGGTGTTGGTTTCGTCTCCCGGGGTGACGATCCATCGTCCGTCGATGTCCACCACGGTCGCTGCCTGGGCACCGGAGGTGGATACCGTCGCCGCCGGTGCGTCGTCCTCCTGGAACGAGGCGTAGATCTTGGGTCCAAAGTACAACCCGAGCGCCACGAGCACAACGACAACCACGCCTACGATCCACCATTTCTTGGTCATGACTGCTGATGGTAGTTGCAGCTTCAAGCCCGTGGGGTGCGAGCGACCTGGCAACTACCTGAGAGTTTTGTCCGTTTACCCCGTGCACACGTCTCGGTACAGGCAGGCACAATGGACCGCATGGATCCGGTGGACGCACTTCGAGAGATCGGCTTCTGGCTCGAGCGTTCCCGTTCGGACACCCATCGAGTCAAGGCATATCGGCGAGCTGCCGATGTCGTCGAATCTCTGGATCCCGCACAACGATCCGAGCACGAGAAGGCCGACAGCTGGTCATCCTTGGCCGGAATCGGGGCCAAGACGTCGCTCATCATCCGCCAGGCACTGACGCAGGACGTTCCGGATTATCTTCTCGAGCAACGAAACGCTGCCGAACCCATTGGCAACAACGACCTTCGCGCTGCGCTGAAGGGTGATCTGCACACCCATTCCAACTGGTCCGACGGCGGTAGCCCCATCGAGGAGATGATGCGCACCGCTGCCGGGCTCGGCCACGAGTACTGCGCGCTGACCGATCATTCCCCGCGCCTGAAGGTCGCGAACGGTCTCACGGCCGAGCGTCTGCGCGCCCAACTCGACATCGTCGCCGAGCTCAACGAGCGGCTTGCACCGTTTCGCATCCTCACCGGAATCGAGGTGGACATCCTCGACGACGGTTCGCTCGATCAGGACGAGGGCCTGCTCGCCGAACTGGACGTGGTGGTGGCGAGCGTGCACTCCAACCTGCGAGCCGACTCGAAGACGATGACCAAACGGATGGTCACCGCCATCGCCAACCCACACGTCGACGTCCTCGGCCACTGCACCGGGCGGCTCGTCGAGGGCGGCCGCGGCACCAGGCCCGAATCGACGTTCGACGCCCCGGTGGTGTTCGAGGGGTGCCGCCAGTTCGGCACCGCGGTGGAGATCAACGCCCGGCCCGAACGGCAGGATCCACCCGAGCGCCTCATCGACATCGCCCTCGAACGTGGATGCCTGTTCTCCATCGACACCGATGCGCACGCGCCCGGCCAACTCGACTGGCAGGGCTACGGCTGCGTCCGCGCCGAGGCGCAGGGCGTACCGGCCGAGCGCGTGATCAACACCTGGGCGCTCGACGACCTGCTCGATTGGACGGCCCAGCGCGCGTGAACCGTCGTCACTTCCTGTCCGGTCTGTTGGCCGTGACGCTGGTAGGTTGCAGCACCACCGAGGACGACTCCTCACCGAGTACAGCCGAGACGTATTCGGCTGCGCTGCATCCAGTTTCGAGCCCGACCGGCGATCCGGTCCGTCTGAAGTACGGCTATCAGCCGGACAACATCGGCGATCTCTACCTCCCCGCCAACGACGCCACGTCACTACCGGTGGTGGTGCTGATTCACGGTGGCGGGTGGCAGGAAGGGCTCGACCTGTCGTACTTCCAGCAGATGTCGACAGCCATCGCCGACGAGGGCATCGCGGTGTGGAACGTCGAATATCGGCGCGGGCCGAACAACTGGGCCAACACCCTCACCGACGTCGACGACGCCACCGAAGCGCTGGCCACCGTCGTACAGGACGCGGCCGACGGCAGACTCGATCTCGATCGCGTCCACGTCGCCGGACACTCGGCCGGCGGCCAACTCGCAGCATGGGTCGCTGCTCGGCACCTGATGCCCGTCGACGCGCCGGGAGCGGAACCGAGAATCAGGCCGCGTAGCGCCACCATCATGGCCGGTGTGTTCGACATGAAGCGGGCAGCCACAATCGGAAACGACAAGTTCGTGCCGGTCTTCCTCGGCGGCATGCCGAACGAGGTACCCGGCCGCTACAAGATCGCGTCGCCCATCGAGTACCTGCCCCTCGACATTCCACTGACTGCCCTGCACGGTGATGCGGATCAGACGGTGTCGGTCAATCAGAGCCGCGTCTACGTCGATGCGGCAACCAAAGCCGGCAGCTCCGACACCGAACTCGTCGTACTGCCCGGAGCCGGACACGGTGCGTTTCTCGACCCGGAGAACCGCGCCTGGGCGACGGCACTGAGCACCATCACCGGACGTGCGCAGACACTGCTCTGAGCAGCGGGTGGTACACATTTGCGATGAACCGAAAAATTGCGACCGGACTGCTCGGATTGATCGTGGCTGTCTCGGTGGCCGGCTGCAGCGGCGACGAGTCGACCGATGCCGCGTCGAGCACTCCCGCTGAGGCCACGACCACCTCCGCTGCGGCCTCCACGACGGTCCCCGCCGGCACCACGGTCGACGCCCCGGCACCTACGCCGGCCTCTGCCGACGCTCCGATCCCCGAGGCTCCGATCCCAGAGGCTCAGCCCGAGGCCGACCCCGCTGCCCCGACCTCGGGCGTCACCGGTGAACAGCTCTACCAGCAGACCTGCACCCAGTTCCTGCCGTCCATCGATGCGCTGGAACAAACCGGAATCTCCGACCGCGCCAAGTCGGTCGAGGGTCTGCGCAACGAAATGACCACCGCGCCGAGTTGGAACACCGTGCCGCCGAGTGACCAGAGCGAAATTCTGCGCGGACTCGACGCCGCCGGGGCGGGACAGTGCTGAGGTTCTGAGTTGCTGTTCAACGATGCCGACCGAGCGGGTCCTGTCGGATTCTCTGAAAAATCAGGTCGCCATCCTCGACGGACTGCCCCGATTGCACCGGATCCGCTTGGCCGCCGGGATTGTGAGTACCGACGAACGAGGTCACTGCCTGTGCGTCAGGATGGCTGAGAACATCCCGCATCGCCTCGTCCACTTGCGGTTGCTTGTCCAGTAGCGCTGCTCGATAGGCCGCCATGATGAGGTCGGCATCCGCATGATGCAGTGCGACCAACCGGTTCTCGGCGTCGATCTCGACCGCGATACCGCCGGCCCTTCCGACGCCACGAATCTCGCGCACAATCGATTGAGCGCGTTGCACTTTCGCGCCCAGCTCGTCGAACGCGCTGTTGAACATCGTCACCGGAACCTTTCAATGCAGGGATAGTCATGGGTTCGGCGTGGAGGAAGGCTGCGGAGCCTTTGGGCCCGGCATTTTAGCTTGGGGCAGTCGGCATCCCGTGCTGCTGGAGATCACTGAGGCAGTCAAACTTCCGACTGTGATGAATGTGGCCTCCGGGCTGTAGAACCGAACCTCGTGGTTGCCCGGATCATCGTGGAAGGTTTCGTACTCGGTCGCGCCCACCGCCGCGGCAAGAGTGCGAGCCTGCTCGAACACGGCCGGCCACAACGCATCCGGGATCGGCCCCGGCGACACGTAGTTCTTCGAGTAGACGAGTTTCCCATCCGTGTCTTCGTATCGCCCCAAGCATCCGCCGCCTCTTCGGTCTCGTATCCAGGTCCACTCCATGCCCGGTACGAGAGTGGCGACGAAGGCACCGATCTGCTCGACGGCGCTCGTCATCTGCACCTCGGTGTCTTCGAGCGACGGTAGCGATTCCAGGGCCGCGGCTGAGTCCGCCGTTACTGTGGGGCTGGGCTTTTCGTACGGATCGTCGAGCACGTCTGATCCACATCCTGTCAACGTGAGGACTGCGACGACGGCAACTGCCGTCGACCACCCTCGTGGTCGTGTGTCGGTCGGTTGTCTCACTCGCATCATCGCCCTAGCTCTGTGAGTTGGTTCAATAAATCGATGCCGCCGGTCTGGATTGCCGAGTCACCGGTGACGAGCAAGCCGGGCACATCGGCCAGACCGGCGATGACGACGGCCGTGTTGTAACCCGACGTACGCAATTCGCCGTCGTCGCCCGACCTCGGGTACTCACTGTGCCCCGACGCGCCTTGGCGCGTAACTCCGTCGTCGGTTGTCGTCGCATCGGTATCGAGGTGGGTGAACTCGGACATGTAACCGGGACTCCATCCGAAACGGTTCATGTGCGCGACGGGATCGTCGTGCGCGGTCATCTCGTACGCGTGCCCGGGTGCGATGTTGAGCTTGTCGAGGCTGCTGTCGAAGTCGTGGCCGGTGCCCAGCCCGGGTGACCCGTAGACCATCACGTCATCGACAATTCCCTCGGGAGTCTGTTGCAGCGCAAGCCCGGTGGTGAACGACCCGTACGAATGCCCGACTGCGGTGAGGTGCGGGTCGCCGTCGTGGTTGGACGCGTCGATGCCCTCGTAGAACTGCGACAGGTTCGGTGCTGCGGCCTGCCCGTTCCACGGCTGCGCCACCTGCATCGCCCCCTTCAGGCTCTCCTCGGAGAGGTAGTCGTCCTTGTCGAGTTGCGGTGCGTCGTAACCGATCCACGCAATGGTCGACACCGTCTCGCCCTGATGACCGGCCGTCCTGTCCAGCTGTGCCTCGGCTGTCGACTTCATCGTGTCGCCCTCATCGGTCATGGCCCCGATCGCGCCGCCGACGGTCGTGTTCAAACCCGGCGTGGTGACGGACACGTGATCTGCGGTGTCCGGGTTGCCGACGGCTACCGCCGCGTGAGTCTGTGCACCCGACTGAGTATCGAGCAGCATCAGCATCCGGTTCGGGTCCTCGTCGATGGTGTCCCGCACGGCCTGTAGGTCGGTGAGCCGATTCGACACGGTCGGATCGCAAGCCTCGGCGCGGGTCAACTCGTCGTCGAGCTTGATGCGGTTGTAGTGATCACGATCGACGACGGGGAGGCCGTCGCGGTTCCCGATGTAGTTGTCGTGAGCGAACAGTGCATCCTTGTCGGCCGGGGACAGTGTGGACCACAACTCGTGCAACTGCGCCGGGTCCGTCGGTAGCGACGCCGCGCCGTTGATGATGTCCGATACGACACGGCTGATGTTTGCGGCCTCGGGCGATCCGGTCGCGTCGAGCTGCTGCTGCGCAGTTCGAATAGCCTGCGCAGCTTGAACTTCACCGCCACCGAACTCGATGAGGAGGGCCTTGATGCGCAACTCAATGTCGTCGGCCTGCCTGTCGAGTCGACTCTGCAGAAGCGCCGCAACTACTACAGCGCCTCCCACCGGAACCGTCGGGGCCGTCACTGTGCCGTTGTCGGACACTGTCATGCCGGCACCGGGTGCCTCGAGGTCCACGATGGCCAACAAGGACGTGCGTATGCCGTCGAGTACACCTCCGTGGGAGGAGTGCGCTTCGGCGATGGCGATGACGGCCGTGTCGATGTGCGAGGCGGCCAGGCTTTCCGACAGACCGCGCGCCGACGCGGCTGCCGCCGCCTCCCCCTGCCACTTGTCCATCGCCGCGTCGACCGCACGGTCCATCCGGTGGATCTGATCGGTGAACGTGCTGTTCGACGCCAGTAGAGACGTGGCGTACTCCAGCATCGAACTCGGTTGGCAGCCTCGCACGTGCGAGATCGTGGTCACCGAGGGGCGCCGGCTTCGTAGCGCAGCAACTGAGAGCTGAACGCCTCGTCGACGTCCTCGTAGCTCGTCGCGCTCCACTCACACGTTGCCGACATTTCGTTGACGTTGAGGGCGATACGTGCGTACGCCTCCGCTGTCGATTTCGTGCTCTGCTCGGAGTCCGCGGCAATGGGCGAGCCCGGCATGGTGGCCGTGGCCGTCACGCAGATTCCGTTCATCGTGCTTGCTGCATCGGCGAGTGTTCTGCCGAGCGCTCGAAGCTCCTCGAGATCGACTGCTAGCAGTTCGCCCACTATCCTCGCCCCCCAGCGAATCGAAATAACGCGAGGAGGTTAACACGCCCAGTGCTGGGAGACCTCACCCCAATTTCGTTGGGCCGTCGTCCAGGAAGTCGGCCTACACACCGGCGACTTCGCCCAAGAAGTGCCCGAGGCGGACGAAGATATCTCGATCAAAAAAAACTCCCCACCCGACGGATCGGGTGGGGAGTTCTTGGCGGTGGCGGAGGGATTTGAACCCTCGGACGGGGATTACCCGTCACACGCTTTCGAGGCGTGCTCCTTAGGCCGCTCGGACACGCCACCGCAGAAGACTGTACCGGAATGACGGCCTGAGGCTAAATCGCCAGCTCAGGCTAGTTGCCGGTGAGCTTGTCCTTGATGTTCGAGGCTGCGTCCTTGACCTTCTCGGCACCGTCCTTGAATGCGGCCGAAGTCTGATCGCCCTTGCCCTCGGCTTCGAGGTCCCTGTCGTTCGTGGCCGAACCTGCGGCTTCTTTTGCCTTGCCGCCGAGGTCTTCGGCCTTGTTCGAGATCTTGTCGTCGAGTCCCATGAATGTCTCCTTCGCAAGTTCGGAGCGCAGCGTCGCGCCCTGCCTCCACCCTCCATAAAATCGGACTTCGCGGCCACCGTGTGACGAGATCGTTATCTCTGCCGAGCGAAGAACGTGGTCAACACTTCGGCACATTCTGCTTCCAACACGCCCCCGCGGACCTGCGGTCGGTGGGTCAGGCGGCGGTCGCGGACAACGTCCCACAGCGAGCCGACGGCTCCGGTCTTCGGTTCCCACGCCCCGAAGACCACAGCACCGACGCGGGCCAGCACCAGCGCACCGGCGCACATCGTGCAGGGCTCCAACGTGACGGCCAGGGTGCAGCCTTCGAGTCGCCACCCATCACCGTGGACGGCCGCTGCTCGACGCAATGCAATCACTTCCGCATGCCCGGTGGGGTCGCCCGACGCTTCCCGGGCGTTGCAGGCCCGGGCGATCTCGCGTCCGGAGGCGTCGAACACGACTGCTCCGACGGGTACATCGGCGTCCGATGCCTCGGCTGCGGCCGACAGCGCTGCGCGGATCATGTCCGCGTCGGACACCACCATCTGCTACCGCCGCAGCTTGTTCACCGCTGCGGCGAACTCGTCCTCGAAGCCCAGGCGTTCGGCGATGGATTGCAATTGCTCGTCCGGGTAGTCGTCGGTCTCGGCGACGATGATGCCCAGCACGGCCTCGGGCAGTCCGAGGTCGGCGAGCAGGGCGAGGTCGCCTTCTTCGTAGGGTTCGATGTCGTCGAGTTCGTCGGGGTCGACGTCGGGGATCTCGATGTTGAGCGCATCGAGGACGTCCGCTGCGATGTCGTAGTCCACTGCGGCGACCGCGTCGGACAGCAGCAGGCGCGTGCCGTTCGGTGCTGGACGCAGGATGACGAAGAATTCCTCGTCGACGTCGAGCAGTCCGAACACCGCGCCCGAGCTGCGCAGCTCACGTAATTCGGTCTCTGCCGCCGACAAGCTGGTCAGTGCGTCGTCGGACAGTGGCGTCACAGTCCACTTGCCGTCCTCTCGGACAACTGCAACGCCGAATCCTTCGAGGTCGTCGTACTCCGATGCGGATGCACGATTGTCTTTCGCGCGCTGTGCGGCCATGCGCGCAACGGTAGTCCGGTATGGGTCGGTATTCGAAGTCCACCTCCCGCCGACGGCACCCACCTGTGCCAATCTGATCGGGTGACTTCTTCCTCGGTGTGCGTTCTCGGCCTCGGACTGATCGGTGGGTCGATTCTGCGTGCGGCGCACGGTGCCGGCCGTCCTGTCTGGGGGTGGAACCGATCGGCCGATGCGATCGCCGGTGCAACAGCCGACGGATACGACGTCGGCACTGATCTGGTGGCCGCTTTGACCAGGGCATCCGCCGAGGACGCGTTGATCGTCATCGCCGTTCCGATGCCTGCCGTCGACTCGATCCTGAGCGCGATTGCCGAGCATGCACCGACCGCTCCGCTGACCGATGTCGTGAGCGTCAAGGCCGAGGTTGCCGCCGCCGTGACTGCTCGCGGGCTGCAGGCCCGGTTCGTCGGCGGCCATCCGATGGCGGGCACCAATCACTCGGGCTGGTCGGCCACGGACCCCTCTTTGTTCGCCGACGCGGTGTGGGTGGTGGCAACGGACCCGGGAGTCGACGCCGACGTGTGGGTCCGCGTGGCGCGGCTCGCCCTGGACTGCGGTTCGGTGGTGGTGCCGGCCGAGAGCGGCGAGCACGATCGCGCCGTGGCCCGGATCTCGCATCTGCCGCATCTGCTGGCCGAGGCGCTGGCGATCGTGGGAGCTGCCGGCGGGCCGCTGGCCTTGGGCCTGGCCGCGGGCTCGTTCCGGGACGGGACGCGAGTGGCGTCGTCCGCTCCGAGTCTCGTCCGCGCGATGACCGAGGGCAACGCGGACGCCTTACGGACCGCGCTCGACGAGGCGCTGCAGGCCCTCACCTCGGCGCGCGCGGAATTGGGCAGTGGCTCGACCGAGAAGCTGGTCGACGCCGGACACGCAGCGCGGCTGCAGTACGAGCAGCACGAGAGATTCGATATCACCGACGTCACCCCGGGCGAGCCGGGCTGGCGAGAGAAGCTCTTGGACGCGGGTCGACGCGGAGGCGTCGTGCGTCAGATCCGTTCGGCCAGTCCCGGGTAGTCGAGAACGAATCCGTCGGCATCGACAGTGATCGACGACGTGGACACCGGTGAGATGACGTGGATGCCCTCGGAACCGCTGCTGTAGGTCAGCGTGGCTTCCTGGATGCTGAGATCGAGCAGGTTCACGTACACCGTCGGCACCTCGAGGTCCTGGACCTGGGTGTGCAGCCCCAAGCGACGGATCGGCAGGGTGTTGAAGAACGGGCTGAGCACCATGTCAACGTCGAGTGCGCCGCTGTATGTCGAGCGCTGGTGGCTGGCGCTGTTCTCCACCATCCAGTAGCCCTCGTCGTCTCGGCTCACCGATGCCTGTCGATCACCGGACGCCAGCGACGTGCGTACCGACAGGCGCTTGGTGACGCCGTACTCGTCGGTGACCAGGTCGTAGGACGCGCTGAACGCGGGATGATCACTGCACGCAGCACCGATGATGCGCCCGGCAGCCTTGATGCGGTTGCCGGATAGCTGAACGCGTACGGACTCCATGCGGGGAACGTCGTGCGCTCGCCACGTCAGGATCGAGGGCCAGGTTTTCGCGTCGGTGGTGCCGGTTGCGAGGACGGAGACGTGCTCTGCACCCGATGCTTGAGTGATCACCCATCTACGGTAGGCGACGGACCCCCCTCGAGAACAAGCGGACGTGCCTTTTCCTGCATTTTACTAAGGTGATGGCCGTGACGACAGAGAACTCAGGCGGCGGGCAGTTCGATTTCGCGCATTCCGAGCAGGCCGCGAAGAGTCGGCAGGACAAGGCGACGGCCTTGGCGCGCTACGTCTGGGATCGCGGCATCACCGGTGCCGAACTCCTCGACCTCACCGACGCCGTGCGCAGAAAGCTCGCTCGTGCCGCCGATCTGCATCCGCCGAGCACGATGGAGACGTGGACCATCGTGGCCGAACTGCTCGACCGTAAATCCGCGTGGGCGGCCGAACACCCCGTTCACGACGGTGCGACGCCCCAACATGCCGACGAGAAGATCATGTGGGTCAAGCCGCCGATCACCCCGTGGACCTGATCACTGGCGATAGATCTCCACGTGGGCACCGGTGACCACACCGAGAGTCGAGGTGGGCTGATCCCAGCTCGAACCGCAATTACCCGACGCCTGACCGGTCGGTACGAAGGATCGGCTCGACGAGGTGTACGGGCCGAGCGCCGGGACCGGAAAGCGATTGGGGACGAAGTGGAATCCCCAGCACTCGGTGATGAGTACGTACTCCCGCCCCGGCGGAGCAGCGGTGTCATGACACGTTGCCGACGCGCCGAAGGCATCGTGTGCGACGGAGCAATCCTGAGTGTCAGCATGGGAAACGCCTGCGCCGATGATTGCGGTAAAGGCCAGACCTGAGACGACGACGGTGGCAACTCGTGTTGCCGCTACAAATGTTCTTCTCATACAGGTCTTTTCGCCGGGGACCGACAGGCCGTTACGCAAATCAGACCAGCGAGTCTTCCCACGCCTCGTGCAGGTGCGCGAAGCGTCCCTCCCCTGCGATCAGATCCTCGGGAGTTCCGTCCTCGACGATGTCGCCGTCGGACATGACGAGAACGCGATCGGCGATGGCCACCGTCGACAGACGGTGCGCGATGATCAACGCCGTTCGGCCCTGCAGGATGGTCTCGAGAGCGCGCTGCACCAGCCGCTCGCTCGGGATGTCCAGGCTCGAGGTTGCCTCGTCCAACACGATGACCGACGGCGCGGCGAGGAACACCCGCGCGAAGGCCACCAATTGCCTTTGGCCCGAGGACAATCGCCCGCCGCGCTTGCGTACGTCGGTGTCGATGCCCTCGGGCAGCGACGCGATGAACTCGGTCAGTCCGACGGCGTCGGCCGCGGCCCGCACCTCGGCGTCCGTCGCGTCGGGACGTCCGAGTCGAATATTGTCGGCCACCGAACCGGAGAACAGGAACGATTCCTGCGTCACCATGACGACGTTGCGACGCAGGTCCTCGTCGGCAATGTCTCGCATGTCGATGCCGTCGAGTCGCACGGCCCCGGCGGTCGGATCGTAGAAGCGCGCCAACAGCTTCGCCAATGTCGATTTGCCTGCACCGGTCGCGCCGACCATCGCCACCACCTGTCCAGCGGGCACGTGCAGCGAGAACTCCGGCAGCACGATGCGCTCGGTGCCGTAGGAGAAGTGCACGTCGTCGAACGTGATGTCGCCCTTCACCGTTCCGATCGTCACCGGGTTCTTCGGCGCTTTCACCGACGGCTCCTCCTCGAGCACACCGGAGATCTTCTCCAGCGCGGCCGCGGCGGACTGGTACGCGTTGAACACCATCGCCAGCTCGTCGAGCGGGCCGTAGAACCGTCGCAGATACAGCACGTACGCGGCGAGCACACCGATGTCCATGTGGCCGTTGATCACTCGCCAGCTACCGAACACCAGGATGATCGCGAGCGTGACGTTGCCGATCCAGCGCACGATGCCGGTGTAGCTGGCCATGCCGCGCAACGCCGCAGTGGTGGCGTCGCGGTACTCCGAATCCTCGGTGCTCAGAATCGCATCGTTACGACCCTCGCGCCGAAACACCTGCACGGCACGGATTCCGCCCATCGACTCGACGAAATGCACCACCACGCGCGCGATCGCCACCCGTGTTCGACGGTATCCCTGGCGTTGACGCCGCTGCGACCACCGGGTGACGAGCACCAATGGTACGAAGCCGGCCAGCACGATCATTGCCATCGGCACATCGAGATACACCAGGATGATCGCGATAGACACCATCGAGAGGATGGCCGTCAGCGCGTCGTTGAGTGCGCTCTCGAGGAGTGTTTGCAGCGACTCGACATCGCTGGTCAGTCGTGAGATCAACCGTCCCGAGGTGTACTTCTCATGGAACGACAGGCTCAGCTTCTGCGCGTGATCGAACACCCGGCCACGTAGGTCGTACAGGATGTTCTGGCTCAGGCGTCCCGATACCGTCAGAAACGCATAGGTGGTGAACATTCCGAGCAGACCGAAGCCGGTGTAGCCGCCGACGGCCCACAGCAGCGGACCCCAATCACCCTGACCCGCAGCGCCGACGCCGTTGTCCAGCGCATAGGCGATGAACAGCGGGCCCGCCACGTAGGTGATGTTGTCTACCAGAATGATCAGGAACGAGAGCAGAGCCTGCTTCTTGTACGGGCGCACCAGTGAGGCGAGCAGTCGACGAGAACGCCCGGCCAGCACCAGGTTTCCGGTGGCGTCTACCTCGGATTCCTCACCGCCGACGCCCCGCCAATCCTCGGTGGAGCTCTGATCACTCATGAATCGACCCCATCACCTCGCGGTACCGCGGCGACGACGCCAACAGTCCCTCGTGCGTTCCCTGCTCCACAATTGTTCCGTTCTCGAGATAGAGCACGCGATCGGCCAATGCAGCGGTCGACGGCCGGTGTGCCACCAGCACTGTCGTCGAATGCGCCAGCACGCGCCGCAACTCCTTCTGTACTTTCGCTTCGGTGTCCACGTCGAGCGCGGACAACGGGTCGTCGAGCACCAGCACCCGCGGCTTGCCCAGTACGGCGCGTGCCAACGCGAGCCGCTGACGCTGGCCGCCGGACAGGCTCATACCCTGCTCGCCGATGCGCGTGGCCAGACCCCACGGCAGTTGCTCGACGAAATCCGTTGCGTGCGCGATCTCCAACGCCTCCGCGATCTCGGCGTCGGATGCGCCGGGAGAACCGAGCGCGATGTTCTCGCGCGCGCTGGCCGAGAACAGCACCGGGTCCTCGAAGGCCACCGACACGATGGAACGCAAGTCCGACAACCGCATCGACGCCACATCGATGCCGTCGATCGTGATGGACCCCTCGGTCACGTCGAACAGACGAGGAACCAGGTTGGTCAGCGCAGTCTTTCCGCTACCGGTGTTGCCGACGAGCGCGACGGTCTCACCCGGCTCGATGACGAAGCTGACATCGGTGAGAAGCGGCGAGGACGCGTCGGGAAAGGTGAATCCGACTCGGTCGAATTGCACTCGGCCACGGATCTTTTCCGGTAGTTCGACGGGATTGTCCGGATCGGTGACGGTTTCGGGAGTGTCCATGATTTCCCAGTACCGATCCGCGGCCGTCCGTGCATTGTTCAGCTCGGCCAGCAGGTAGCCGAAGGATTCGATCGGCCACAGCAGGAACGTGACGATGGCGATGGCGGCTACGAGCGTGCCGACCGTCATCGTGCCCTGCACTATCGAGTACGTTCCGACGGCCAGAATCGCGCCGATGGTGATCGGTTGCAATCCGACGATGACGGCCCAGATGATCGCGAGGTAGCGCACCTTTTTCAGCTCGGTACCGCGCAGAGTACGAGCCTGCCGGAGAAACTGCTTGCCCAAGTGCGCACTGCGACCGAAGGCCTTCAGGACGCGAATGCCCTGGATGGATTCCTCGACGGTCGTCGTAACATCGCCCGCCTGATCCTGAGCATCACGGGCGACGACGCGATACAGCGTCTCGAACTTGGTGCAGGCGATCACCAGCGGAATCGACGTCACGAGCATGATCAGGCCCAATTGCCAGGATTGGACCAGTAATACGCCGATACCCACGACGAGTGTGACGGCATTGATGATGATGAACGGACCGATGAATGCCATGAAACGCCGCAGCGAACCGAGGTCTGCGATGGCGCGAGAGAGCAGCTGACCCGATTCCCAGCTTTCGTGCGCCGCGACCGAGAGTCGCTGCAGCTTGTCGAATACCGTTGCGCGAGCAGTAATTTCGAACTGACTAGACGGCCTGGACACCAAATAGCGTCGCACCCAGATTCCGGCGGCGTCGATGGTGCCCAACAGCAGAATCAACGCCGCGGGCCACCACACCGCCGAGAAATTCCGGTCGGTGATGGGGCCGTCGATGACGCGCTGCATCACCAACGGAATGACCAGACCTGTCAGGGTCGCGATGAGCGAGACCACGATGGAGCCGATGTAGAACCACTTGTACGGGGCCAGGAACGGCGCGAAGCGCTGCAGCGAGGAGGGTGTACGCGCAACTTTCGGGTTCGGCTGATCGACAGTTCGGACTTCGGGGTCGAGCACACCCGTGGACACGTGTTGTTCTCCTTTTGCTGTGCCCGGATGATTTCATTACACAGGCTCAGTTTCCAACCGATTTTCGGCCGCGTGCATTCCAGTGTGAAACCTCGAGTTCGGTAGAGGTCAAGAGCTGCCGCTCGAGTACCGTAAGACCGTCGGGCGAGAGAAGGGCATACGTGAGCGCACGGTCGATGGTCGGGTTGTTCGCGGGGATCGGCGGGCTCGAGCTGGGGCTGGCCGAGGCGGGCTGGTCGACGCAGCTGCTGTGCGAGGTCGATCCAGGAGCGCAGGCCGTCCTCACCGCCCGCATGCCCGACGTCCCTCTGCACAGCGATGTCACCACACTCCGCAGCCTGCCCGCCGACACCGAACTGGTCGCGGCGGGTTTTCCCTGCCAGGACCTGTCTCAGGCCGGACGCACCGCAGGCATCACCGGTGCCCGCTCCGGCCTGGTCGACGAGGTGTTCCGGCTGGTCGCGCGCAGGCGCGGCCCGCGCTGGCTGCTCATCGAGAACGTGCCGTTCATGCTGCAACTCGGCCGCGGGGCCGCCATGCGGCACATCACCGACGCGCTCGAGGACCTCGGTTACATGTGGGCTTACCGCGTGGTCGACGCCCGAGCGTTCGGATTGCCTCAGCGCCGGCAGCGGGTGGTGATGCTGGCCTCGCGTACCGACGATCCGCGGGAGGTGCTGTTCTCCCAGGACGCCGGCCCGTTGCCCGACGGCGATCCGAGCACCCAGCCGTGCGGGTTCTACTGGACCGAGGGGATCCGCGGACTGGGCTGGGCCGTCAACGCGGTCCCGACGCTCAAGGGCGGGTCCTCGCTCGGCATTGCCAGTCCCCCGGCCGTGCGATTGCCGTCCGGGGAGATCGTGACGCCCGGCATCATCGGGGCCGAGCGCCTACAGGGATTCGACCCGGAGTGGACGCTGCCTGCCACTGCGCATCCCGGCGTTCGGAGTGGGCATCGCTGGAAGCTGGTCGGCAATGCCGTCAGCGTGCGGATGGCGTCATGGGCCGCGCAAGCCTTGGACGACCCGAAGCCGTACGACGAGTCGAACGACGTGGCTGTGCTGCCGGGTCAAGCCTGGCCGACAGCAGCCTGGGGACGGGACAGGACAACGTTCAAGGTGGCGGTATCGACCATGCCGGTGCACGAACCCTACGAGGACCTGATCGGCTTTCTGGACGATTCGAAGCTGCTGTCCGCGCGCGCGACCGCCGGATTCCTCAAGCGCGCCCGGGCCGGCAGCCTACGTTTCGCTCCGGGATTCCTCGACGATCTCGACGCTCACCTCGAGCGCATGGGCGGTTACGTCGAGCGGGTTCCGGTGTGAGCGCAGATCGACCCACGACAGACGCGAAGACCAGTGCGCGACTGAGCAAGCAACGACGCCGCGACACCAAACCCGAGGTGGCCCTGCGCCGAGCACTGCACAGCCGGGGCCTGCGCTATTTCGTCGATCGCGCACCGCTGAAGGGGATGCGCCGTCGGGCAGACCTGGTGTTCCCCAGACGCAAGGTAGCGGTCTACGTCGACGGCTGCTTCTGGCACAGCTGCCCGATACATGCCACCAAGCCTCGCAACAACGCTCAGTGGTGGGCCGACAAATTGGCGGCCAACGTCGCCCGAGATCGCGATACCGACCGCCGACTGTTGGACGAGGGCTGGCGCGTCGTGCGCATCTGGGAACACGAGGATCCTGATATCGCAGCGGACCGCGTTGTCGACGAAATTACCGCCGAATAATCAGCCCATTCCGCAGGCTCCACTCCCGGAATGTGGGTCATTCCGCGGGCTCCACTCCGGATGCAACCTTTTGCCCTTCCCGCGCGTCCAACCCCATGATCGGTTGGTTCGAGTTCGGGGAGAAAAGACTGTGCGTAGGAACTGGATGCTCGCGGCGGGAGCGCTGGCGATGTCGGTATCGACGAGCGGATGTGCGGTAACGCTCCAGGGCAACCCGTCCCCCGCTGAGCAGGAGCGATACGGGTACGAGATGTCACAAGCGGATCAGTACCTCGTGGACTCGGCCAACTTCGTTCGCAGCCTCGATCCGTGTGGGTTTCTCGGCTCTTCCCAGATGACGGTGTAGGTCGGCCGGGCGCGTCGGTCCGCAGATAGACGCTACCCCGCCGGCGGGCTTCGGCCGCCCTGACCTGACCGCCTTCGCGGCTCATCCCAATCGACCCTGATCGGGTCTGCTGACCACCTCGACGAGAACGCAGCGACATCACAGCCACCCAACCCCGACCGCCCGGGAAGCCGGGGCACGTCACATGGCCTGTGCTGCGGGCGTGTCGAGTGGGTCGTCCAGGGGCGACGCAGGAGCGTCGACGCGACGTGCTGAGAGGTGGTTCCAACCGAGCGCTAGGACACCGGCTACAGGCATGGCGATAGGTCAGGAACGGCGTCGCTCCCTGCGCAGGAGGGAGCGCAGAGTCTCGGCGTTCGCGTAGCCGACCCGTAGCGCGATCTCGGCGGAGGTGAGGTCCGTGGTTGCTGAGAGGTGCCGAGCTCGTTCGATGCGAAGCCGTTGGACGAAGCCGAGCGGAGTGAGGTTGAGCGCCGCACGGACTCGTCGTTCGAGGGTGCGCCGGCTGGTGCCGAGCGACTGCGCGACGAAGGCGACGTTGAACGGTTCGTCCAGACGGGCGCGCACGAAGCGTTCGAACTCGACGACGATCGGGTCCTCGTGCCGGAGATGTTCGTAGGCGACGAAGGCCGCCTGCGACGGACGCTCGTCGATGATGAGGAGCTTGGCGACATGTTGGGCCAGGTCGGGGCTGATCGATCGCACGAGTGAGAGCGCGAGGTCGATGTGGGCGAACGCGGCGCCGGCGGTGACGAGGTTCCCGTCGACCACGACCATGGTGTCGAGATCGAGGGCGACGGTCGGATAGCGCTTCAGGAACTCCGGCCCCAGGAACCAGCTGGTCGTCGCCCGCCGATGATGCATCCGTCCAGTCTCGGCGACGGCGAACACGCCGGTGCACGCCGCGGCGATCCGGGTGGTCGCGTCGTCGAGGCGCCCGAGTGAGGCGATGACCGAACGTGCATCTCGGCTCTGGAGGGCGTCGTTGGTAGCGGCGGCCGTGAGGGTTCCAAGCGCAGGGACGACGACCACGTCGAACTCTCCGGACTCCGACAGCGGGTGGTCTACCGACAGGGTCATCGATGCCGTCGTGGTCACTCGCCGTTTCGGTCCGAGGATGGCGAGTTCGATCGGGTCGATCCGCGGGTCGACATCGCCGCGGGCTCCGTCGGCCACCCGCACGATGTCGATGACCGACGCGACAGCCGAACCGAAGCAGCCGTCGATCGCGATCAGTCCGATACGCATGGCGCGAACAATAGCAATACTGTCGTATACGCCACTCCCCACCGGCCCTCGCTCGTCATACGCTGAACTCGCCCCACGAAGAAAACCGACTTCAAGGAGAACCCCTCATGTCCACACCCGCATCACTTCCGTATGCCTTCGTCGCCAAGATCGTCGCGGCCGATGGACAGCACGACGCGCTCGCCGATCTGCTCGCCGGCGCTGTCGCACTCGCCAACGAAGAAGTAGGAACGATTGTCTGGTTCGCGGCTAGGACCCACGCCGACACCTTCTGGATCTTCGATGCATTCCCCGACGAGGCCGCTCGCGACGCCCACGCCAACGGCGCCATCGTCGCAGCCCTGATGGCCAACCAGCACCTCCTCGGCGCAGCACCCGAGATCCTGGCGGCCGACGTCCTCGCGTCCAAGCTCCCGTAGTCCGCCAACGCACGAGACGATCGCGCCCCGTCGATCCGTCGGACCCGACCGCCTCGACACCCGCACCACGTTGACGATCCCCGACGGGCCGATCACGAGGAGGCCAGGCAACACCAGGCGCAAGCCTGGAGCGGCACTGTTTCACCGGTGGTCATCGAGAGAGCCAGCGCGGTTCCATGGCAGCGCAACTGTGTCAACTTGCCCTCCGTCCCGCGAGGCGCCTTGGGGGGGTCGTGGTTGCGATCCGTTGCCGTGACGGGAGACGCGTTGCGCGTCGCAGCGATGACGGGTCGTTGGCGTTCCGGGGCGTTGCGTTCGTGCGCGCCGCGCGTGCGGCATGGAGCATCTCGCTGCGCACACAACGATCGTTGCGCCGACGCACCGTTGACACCTCGCACGTCCAGGTCGCGACACAACGCCACGCTGCGTTGCCGAGCGGAGCGAGGCCTATCGGCACACGGACAGGATGCCGGCCGCGAGCGCTCAGCCGGCGAGGGGTCCGTCGCAGAGGAGAGCGACGTCGGTGTCGGGCAGAGCCGTGAGGCCAGCGCATCGCGCGACCACCAGAACCGAACCGCCTGTCGGAATCGAACCGACGACCTAATCACGTCGGCTCTGCGTCTATCGCTTGATGCGCCCACTGGGTGAACGAGCCGCTGACCTGCACAAACGCCGAGCGTGGGGGACGCTGCCATCCGGTGGTGACCGACGACGACCGACCAGTACCGACCGTTTTACCGGAGTTTCACCGGAGCTCGCGGCGGCGTCGAAGCCGAGCAAGCTCCATTCTTTAGCTCACCGCGCCTTGCTCCTCGCCGGTCCCGTCGTCGTCGAAGACGTTTCAGGGCTCTTCCCAGATGAGGGTGTAGGTCGGCCGGGCGCGTCGGTCCGCAGATAGACGTCGAGGTCTCCCGACGATGGAGGTTCCTACGCCATCCATCCGAAAGACCTCGACGTGTCCGACGCTACCCCGCCGGCCGGCTTCGGCCGCCCTGACCTGACCGCCTTCGCTCGACTCGACGGCCTCGGTCTGAGCGTGACCGGGCAACGACTTGAACCGGATCGTGCGGTCCTCGCGTGCCGCGTGGTGGAACCAGATCAGTGGTGCCGACGGTGCGGCAGCGAAGGCGCTGCTCGTGACACCGTGATCCAGCGGTTGGCCCACGAGCCGCTGTGCTGGCGACCGACCGTGCTGGAAGTTGTAGTGCGCCGCTACCGCTGTGCCGACTGCGGACACGTGTGGCGCCAAGACACCAGCGCCGCGGCGGAGCCACGCGCGAAGCTCTCGCGCACCGGGTTGCGGTGGGCGCTGGAAGGGATCGTGGTCGCACACCTCACCGTCGCCCGTGTCGCCGAGGGACTCGGGGTCGCGTGGGACACCGCCAACAACGCGGTCCTGGCCGAAGGCAATCGGCTGCTGATCAACGACCCCACGCGGTTCGAGGGCGTGAAGGTCATTGGCGTCGATGAGCACGTCTGGCGACGCCACACCAGGCGTGGCGACAAGTACGTCACCGTGATCATCGACCTCACCCCGGTCCGCGATGACGCCGGCCCAGCAAGGCTGCTGGACATGGTCGAGGGCCGGTCGAAGGCGGCGTTCAAGACCTGGCTCGCCGACCGCGACGACGCCTTCCGTGACGCGGTCGAGGTGGTCGCGATGGACGGCTTCACCGGGTTCAAGACCGCCGCTGCGGAGGAGATCCCGGACGCGGTCACGGTGATGGATCCCTTCCACGTCGTGCGCCTGGCCGGTGACGCCCTCGACAGGTGTCGGCGCCGGGTCCAACTCGCGATCCACGGGCACCGTGGGTTCAGGGACGACCCGCTCTACAAGTCGCGGCGCACGCTGCACACCGGCGCGGACCTGCTTACCGACAAGCAGAGCGACAGGCTACGCGCGCTGTTCGTTGATGACGCTCACGTCGAGGTCGAGGCGACCTGGGGTGTCTACCAGCGCATGATCGCCGCCTATCGCCACGAGGACCGGCAACGTGGCCGCGAGCTCATGGAGAAGCTGATCACCGACCTCAGCGCCGGCGTCCCCAAGGTGCTCACCGAGCTCACCACCCTGGGCCGGACCCTGAAGAAGCGAGCCGCCGACGTGCTCGCCTACTTCGAACGACCCGGCACCAGCAACGGGCCGACCGAGGCGCTCAACGGACGGCTCGAACACCTGCGCGGCTCCGCACTCGGGTTCCGCAACCTGACCAACTACATCGCCCGAAGCCTGCTCGAGACCGGCGGCTTCAGACCCCAACTCCTACACCCCCGATTGGGATGAGCCGGTTTCTCGTCGAGAAGGATCTCGCCGCCCTCGGCACTGTGGTCCAGTTGCGGCCCGACGGTGAGTTGAGCACCTGCACGGCCGAGCTGGCTCGCACCACGGCATCAGGGCGACCGAATTTCACCGACTCCGTGACGGTCGACCTGGACAGGTACGAGCCCTCGTCCGAGGACTCGGAGTTCGAGAAGATTACGATCGACAACCAGCAGGTTTACCGCGACAACATGGGTGGTTCCTCATGTCGCATTACTTTCCCGCTGCGCAAGGAATTCGCAGGTACCAACTCGAAGATGATGGACGGATTCCGCACCGAGCACGGTCGTAGCTTCGCCACGATCGACGTCTATCGAACGGACGGATACTCGTGCACGGCGGCGGAGCACATCACCGAAACCGCACTCGGTCTGTTGGAAGACCCACCGCTGCGGGCAGATTCCAAGTACAACCTTCCCCTCGCCGCGAACGATCCTTGCAACGTCTTGGAGCACCTACCCGCCACGTGGACGGTGGACACCTGGGATCCTGACTCGGATCCCTACAATTGTGCCTTCACGGCGTCCTCTGAAACTCTCGAGCAGAGCTTCGTCATGATTATCATCTCGTTGGTCTACACCGACATCGACAAAGACTCGACCGATACCGCCGCCGTCCGTCAAGGTGGCCACACCGTCTACACCCGCGACTCGGGATCCTCGTGCGCCGCTGATGTCACCGTGGGTAACCCGGTACTCGGAATGCCTGATTCCGACGACAATCTCGCTACCTATGCCCGTACGATGCCGAGGCTGTCCGTCACGGCAGACGACTGTGATTCGGCCGTCGACTTGGCGGTAGCAGCTGCCGACCATCTCACTGGCTAGCCTTGGTCGGTGCGTTCGAGAACTGAAGGTGTGGATGTTCGCCGCGTCGTTGTGGCGATCTGCTCGATCATCGCCGGACTGCTGTATTCCGCGTGGGTAGCCGAATTCTTTCTGGACACCGGTCTGGACCCCACCACCTCGTTTCTCAGCGAACTCGATGCCCGCGATCAGCCGTACCGAGAGTTCTTCTCCACCGCAGACGTCGTCACGGGATCACTGATGGTCGTCGCTGCGATCCTCGGCTTCCTCGCCACTGCGCGTCGACGGCTCGTCGTCACCGGCTGGGTGGCGTCGAGCATCTTCGGGATCGCCACCATCGCCGACGCGAAACTCCCCCTCGAGTGTGTGGCCGCCGACGATCCGAGTTGTCCGATCGAGCCCAGCGGATTGTTTCCACAACTCCATCACCTGCATGCACTCACCAGCACCATTGCGGTGTTCGCGATCTTCACGGTCATGATCGCCTTCACGCTCGCCGCCTTCCGGTATCGGGCGTTCCCCCTGCTTCGGACGCTCGGTGTCGCGGTGCTGGCTGTCACGACCCTGGCAACGGCGTGGCTGTTGATCGCCGACAATCTCCCTGGCGACCATGGCCTCGGTGTTGCCCAGCGGGTTCAGGTCGGCGGAATGTCGGCGTATCTGGTGGTGCTGGGTTGTGCGCTTAGACTCGGCGGATGTCCTTCACAGCGACCGAACTGAACGGGTCCAAGGTCGAGCAGTATCAGCAGCTCGCCGAGCAGGCCAAGGGCCTGGTGTACGACGAGTCGAACCTGATCGCCAACGCCGCCAATCTCTCCGCGCTCGTGTATCACGCGCTGCCCGAGGTCAATTGGGTCGGCTTCTACCTGTTCGACGGCACCGAGCTGGTCGTCGGACCTTTTCAAGGTCAGCCCGCCTGTGTGCGCATCGCCCTGAGCAAAGGCGTGTGCGGTGCGGCCGCCACCACCCGCGAGACACAGCGAGTGGCCGACGTCCATGCCTTCCCTGGCCACATCGCGTGCGATGCCAACACTCGCTCCGAGGTCGTCGTTCCGCTGTACCAGGGCGAGAAGCTGATCGGTGTGTTCGATCTGGACAGCCCTGTCCCCGACCGCTTCGACGCCGACGATCAGGCCGGCCTCGAAGCGATCGCAGCGGTGTTCCTCGGCTCGCTCAGCTAGCGGAGCTCGCCGCCTCGAAGAACCAGGCCATGACCAACGCGCCGGGATCGACGACGCCTCGCGCGGCCTCACCGACGTAACTGGCTCGGCCGCGGTTGGCGGTGATGTCCTTGGTCGATTCGGCTCCGGTCTTCGCAGCGTCGGCGGCCTTCTGCAGAGTGCCGCCGTCCTTCTCGAGCGCCTCGACGGCCGGGGCGATGGCGTCGACCATGGTTTTGTCGCCCACCCGGGCTCCACCGAGTTCGGTGATGCTGTCCAGTCCTGCCCGGGCCGCCTTTCCGATGGCCGCGGTGTCCGGCTCCGACTCGAGCAGCGTCCTGTAGAACTGCCGGAACCAGATACCGAACAGTGCACCCGACGTACCGCCTGCGTGGCCGAGGTAGGCCTCGCTCACGGCTTCGAATACTGTTGCTGCCGAGTACGTTTCCTTGACTGCGTCGAGGTCGAGGTGCTCGAGTGCGGCCACCATGTTGGTTCCGAAATCGCCGTCGCCGGCCTTGCGATCCAACTCGGTCAGGGCTGGCTCCTCGTCGAGCACGCGCTGCGCCCATGACCCGATCCACTCGGAAACGTAGGTTGAATTCTCGCCCGAATCGGTGGGCTCGTAGGACGGCCCGAAATCACCGCGTTCTCCCACCGCCTTCGCACCACGACTGGAGGCGTTGGGCCAACCGGGCGCATCGGTGGGGGCGTCCCAGAGTGCGAGCATCTCCTCGTCGGCCCGCACCAACGTGATGGACGCGCCGCCCATGTTCAGTGCGGTGACGAAACTGCCGACCAGCGATCGAGCAATCTCGATTCCCCTGCCCGACAGATACTCCGAAAGTTCACCGAACAGCAGATGCAGTTCGAGTGGATGCGTTGCGCCGAGTCCGTTGACGATCGCGATCACTGATTCACCCGCGTTCAAGCCGAGCGACTCGACGATGGGCTCGGTCAGCTTCTTCACGATCTCCTGTGCGGGCATCTGGGGCACGCGGTCGGTGCCGCGTTCGCCGTGGATACCGATGCCGAGTTCGATGTCGCCCTGGGGCAACTCGAACGACGGGCTGTCGGCACCCGGTAGTGTCGGCGGGTGCAGAGCCACCGCCATGCTGCGTGCGTTCTCCGCTGTTCGACGCCCCAGCGCCACCACGGCTTGCAGGCTGTCGCCGCGTTCGGCCGCTGCACCGCAGACCTTTTCGACGACGATGGTTGCCGCCGTGCCGCGACGGCCCGGGCCGTCCTCGCTCTCACTGGCCACGTCGTCGTCGACGAGAACGACATCCGCGACGATGCCGTCCTCCTGCAACAACTCTCGCGCGATCTTGAAGTTCATCACGTCGCCGGTGTAGTTCTTCACGATGTGCAGCACGCCACCGCCGGAGTCCACAGCCTTGGATGCCTCGTGCACCTGCAGCGCATTCGGTGATGTGAACACCAAACCAGGGCACGCTCCGGTGAGCATGCCTCGGCCGATGAATCCGGCATGCATCGGCTCGTGGCCGGAGCCCCCACCGGACAGCAGCGCAACCTGACCTTCGGAGATGCGATAGCGACGAGTGAGAAATCCTGGATCGGCATGCCAAGTGACGTCGTCCGTGGCGGCAACGAAGCCGCGGAGGGCGTCGGCAACGAATGTTCGAGGGGAATTGGAGAACATCACTCCACCCTAACCACCGGTGCCGCGTCACCTTCTCGGTTCTGCGGGACCGATACCGCGTCTGCGGGACGGATACAGTCGGGGGATGACTACCTCGACCTGGACATTCGACGCATCGGACGGTGGGCAGTTGGCCGTGAAGACCGACGTCACCGGGCGAGCGTCCAAGATGGGCCATCGCCTCACGATTGCGGTGACGTCCTGGACCGCGACAGTCGAGTGGTCGGGGGACGCACCCACCGCCGTCTCCCTCGTCGCCGAGGTGGGTTCGCTCGAGGTGGTCCACGGCGAGGGTGGACTGACACCCTTGATCGGGCCGGAGAAAATAGTCGCGAAGGCGAACGCGCTCAAGAGTTTCGACGCCGAGCGATATCCATCGATTCGATTCGTCTCGGAGGACATCACCGCCGGTGACTCCGGATTCCGGTTGGCCGGCACGGTGGAAATTCACGGTGTGACGAGGGATGTCGCCGTGGATGTGACCACCACCGACCTTGGGGACAGGTGGCACATCGCGTCCGAAACCAGTGTGCGCCAATCGGATTACAAGATAACCCCGTACTCTCAGATGTTCGGAGCCATGAAGGTCGTGGACGAGGTGACCGTGACGTTCGACGCCGAGTACCGCACACCCTGAGCCTTTTCAATTCGCCTGTCATGGTGGACACTACGGCGGTGAACCGAAATCGATGGACGATCGGATCCTGCTTGTCGGCCCTGGTACTGATCGTGGCCGCGACCGCGGGCTGCAGCGGTCCAGCCACTACGTCCTCCGATGGGCCTCCCGGTGTGAACGTCAACGGCGTGGGAGAAGTGCAGGGTGCGCCGGATACGTTGACCACCCAGATCGGTGTTCAGGCCACAGCCGAGGATGTCACCGCCGCGATCGAACAGGCCAATTCCGCAGTCGCCGACGTCACCGATGCTGTGATTGCTGCCGGTGTCGCGCGGGAGGACATCCAGACTCAGCAGGTGTCGATCGATCCGCAGTACTCCGGAGCGTTGCCGGGTGGCACCTCGGGCATCTCCGGATATCAGGCCACCAATACCTTGCAGGTCACGGTTCGCGACCTCTCGAAGGCATCCGCTGTCCTGGGCGACGCCACCTCGGCCGGTGGGAACGCGACCCGGATCTCCGGAGTCTCGTTCAAGATCGACGACGATTCCGCACTGATCACCGATGCTCGGTCGAGGGCGTTCGCCGATGCTCGCGATCGCGCCGAGCAGTACGCCGAGCTCGCAGGCGGGGAACTCGGTGACGTTCTGTCGATCACCGAGTCGATCACCGGCCAGGAGCAGCCGACGTCCCTTCGCGACTCCGCTTCGTTCGACACGGCAGTGCCCATCGAACCGGGTCAGCAGACCGTCAGTGTGTCCGTGTCGGTCAAGTGGGCGTTGAACTAGATCCCGGCGGGCGGTGGCAAGCGATAGTCCACCGGCGTCGCCGAGAAGTCCACGGGGTTTCGGACGCCGTCGGACGCGGCACCCGGCACCTGGACCCGCGGCTCGAGTCCGAGTGAGTCCGCGAACGCGAAGGCCTCCTCGATGGAATTGACCGGGCCGGCGGGAACGTTGCGCGCCATCAGTTCTCGGTACCACTCGTCCGCAGTACGCGTCTGCAATGCCGTGTTCAGGATGTCGACCAGCTCATCTCGATTCTCGACGCGCAACGAGTTGGACGAAAATCGTTCATCTGCACCCAGTTTCGGGGTACCCAGCACCTCTGTCAGGGCCGAGAACTGACGGTCGTTGCCCACTGCCAGTGCCAACGGTCGGTCGGCGGTCTCGAACACCTCGTACGGCACAAGCGAGGGATGCTTGTTGCCCATCGGGACGGACACGACGCCGGCCCCGAGGTACGCCGCGGACTGATTGCTCAGTGCGGACAGTACCGACGCCATCAGCGAGGTGTGCACCTGCTGACCTCGGCCGGTCTTCGTTCGGTGATGCAGTGCGGCAAGGACTCCGCTCAGTGCATGCAGACCGGTGACGATATCGACCATGGCCACACCCACTTTCGTGGGCGTCGACGCGTCGGGTCCGGTGACACTCATCAGTCCGCCGACCGCTTGAACCACCAGATCGTACCCGGGTAATGCTGCTCCCCCGCCGGTGCCGAAGCCAGAGATCGAGCAGTAGATCAGACCGGGGTTCGATTGCGACAGAGTCGAATAGCCGAGCCCGAGACGGTCCATCGTGCCGGCGCGGAAGTTCTCGATCACGATGTCCGCGCCCGCGACGATCTCGTGCGCCTCGGCTACACCGCTCTCGGACTGCAAGTCGATGAATCTCGACGTCTTGTTGCGGTTCACAGAGTTGAAATAGGTTGCCGTACCAGCGGAATCATGCGGTGGACCCCAGGATCGGGTGTCGTCACCGGTTCCGGGTCGCTCGATCTTGATCACGTCTGCGCCCATGTCACCGAGCATCATGGTCGCGTACGGACCGGCAAGTACGCGAGAGAAGTCTGCGACCACGAGGCCGGCGAGTGGACCGGTGGCAAGTGTCATCGGTCCACTGTACGGCTCTGTCCTCAAGCGACCGCGAAAGACCGCTTCGCCAAACCGAACTGGAAGCCGGTGATCGCCGTGGTCACCGGAGCTTCCGGATTCTCTGCGGCACCGAGGGTGACGAACAACGGCGTGAAGTGTTCGACGGTCGGATGGGCATAGGGCATTCCCGGTGCGGCGCTGCGGAAATCCGCCAGTGTTCCGACGTCGCCGCGCGCCAACGCGTCGGCCGCCCAGAGGTCGAAATCCTCGGACCACGTCGGGACGGTATTGCTAGCGAAGTTCTCGCGGGACAGGAACGGCAACCCGTGCGTCATGAATCCGGACCCGATGACCAATACTCCCTCGGCGCGCAGCTCTTTGAGCGCCGCGCCGATGGCCATCAGCCGGTCGGGCGCGTGGGTCGGCAGGCTCAATTGCAGAACGGGGACGTCGGCATACGGGTACATCACCTTCAGCGGAACCCAGGCACCGTGATCGAGTCCGCGAGAGGTGTGGCGGTGCAGATTTTCCGAGGCCGGAATTGCCGCGGCAACGCGAGCGGCCAGAGCCTCGGCGTCGGGTGTGCGGTATTCCATCGAAAAGTACCGCTGGGCGAAGCCGCCGAAGTCGTAGACCAGCGGGGTCGCGGCCGCCGAAGCGGACAGACTCAGTGGAGCCTCTTCCCAGTGCGCGCTGACGATCAGAATCGCCTTGGGCTTGGGCATCGACTGCGACCAGCTGAACAACTGGTCCATCCAGAGTGCGTCGTCGAATACCGGGGGCGCGCCATGGCTGATGTAGAGGGCCGGCATCGGCCCGTCATTCGGGGTCCACATCTGCTGCGACCGGCTCGCCGGAGCGGTGTCGGCAAGGAATGCGTCGAACGCTGCTCCCGCGACGGGCGGGTTGATCACGGATGTCATGGCGGGTCCTTCGAGTGCTTAGGTTGAACCTTCAACTTAGCACTGAACGGCCGGTTCAGCCACTCCGACGACGCGTTCATCGCCGGGCAGGTTGGGAACTGGAACGTCGTGCAACGGACCGAGTGGGATATAACCCCTCGCCTTAAGCTCGGGTGCATGCCCGATGCTGTCTATCGCGCACCGATGCCGGACGGCGTCGAGCGCGCCCTCACCTATGGACTCTGCGGAATGGCGGCCGACGACGAACGATCGCTACGACGGGTCGAGCGCTTCGAGCAGATTCCGGACGGATCTTTTGTCTGGACGCGAACTTTGCGCGGCGAGTACTTTCTCGGCCGGATTTCCGGGCCGCTGCGAGAGGATCGAAGCGCCGACGCTGTGGCGTCGAACATGATTTTCGTACGAGCCTGCGTGTGGACGACCGAACCCGTTCCCGAGTCGGAGGTACCGGCCGCCACACTCCGCACATTCGCCCGCGGCGGGAGAAACTTTCAGCAGACACACGACCCTCGAGTCGCCGCAGAGTCGGCTAGCGTGTGGCGAGCGCGAGGTCGCTGACCTGGGGATCGACCTGAACAACCGAGTATCCCTTGATCTCGAACTTGTTCTCGCCCTCGGGTGGTCCGAGCACGGCGCGAACGATCAGCGTCGCGGCGGCAGCGACGAGTGCGATCGCGACGACCACCGCGGCAACAATCAACAGGGTGCGGGGGCCGCCGAACAGGTTCTTCGAGCTCATGGGTCCATCATGGCCCACACCGAAATGGACCGAGCCGCGTGGTGCTGACTTCGATCCCGGTTTCGATCGAACCACCCGTGACTAGAGTTGCCCCTGATACTCGCCTGGACCCCGACGAGTCGAACAGCAGCGAACGGGAGGATGCGTGGCCTACTACCGGCAGCTCGGATCGATACCGCCGAAGCGGCACACCCAGCATCGAACCCCAGACGGCAACCTCTACTTCGAGGAGCTGATGGGCGAAGAGGGATTCTCCTCGGACTCCTCCCTGCTTTATCACCGCCACATACCGTCGGCCATCGTCGACGCCACCGTGTGGGAACTCGCCGATCAATCGACGACGCCCAACCATCCACTGGTTCCCCGGCACCTGAAGTTGCACGAGCTGTTTCCGGACTCCGTCGTCGCCGACACCGATGTGGTCACCGGTCGACGCGTCGTCCTCGGCAATGCCGATGTCAGACTGTCCTACGTCGTCGCATCGAAAACTTCCCCGCTGTATCGCAATTCGATCGGCGATGAGATGGTCTACATCGAATCCGGTTCCGCCACCGTCGAAACGGTGTTCGGCGCTCTCGCTGCGCAGCAGGGCGACTACGTGCTCATTCCACGCTCGACGACGCATCGGTGGATTCCCGACGGTCCACTCCGCGCGTATGCGATCGAAGCCAACAGTCACATCGCGCCACCGAAGCGGTTTCTGTCGAAGTACGGCCAGCTGCTCGAGAACGCTCCCTACTGCGAGCGCGATCTACACGGTCCCACCGAGCCTCTGCTCGTCGACGGCGAGGACGTGGAAGTGCTTGTCAAGCACCGAGGTTCGACGGGGATCGTCGGAACCCGGTTCGTCTATCCGCAGCACCCGTTCGACGTGGTGGGGTGGGACGGCTGCCTGTACCCGTACACGTTCAACATCTCCGACTACGAACCGATCACTGGGCGCGTGCATCAACCACCGCCGGCACACCAGGCATTCGAGGGGTCCAATTTCGTGATCTGCAATTTCGTTCCGCGCAAGGTCGATTACCACCCGCTGGCAATCCCCGTGCCGTACTACCACTCCAACGTCGACTCCGACGAGATCATGTTCTACGTCGGTGGCGACTACGAGGCGCGTAAGGGGTCCGGAATCGGCCAGGGGTCGATCTCGGTGCATCCGGGCGGTCATGCTCACGGACCACAACCCGGCGCGTACGAACGCAGTATCGGAGCCGAATTCTTCGACGAGCTGGCTGTCATGGTCGATACGTTCCGGCCGCTCGAACTCGGCGAAGGTGGCCTCGCGTGCGAGGACACCGGGTACGCATGGACGTGGGCCGGCCGAGGGCCGAACCGATGATTCCTCCGTTCTTCCGTCGACTGTTCGACGACGCCTCCATCTTTCCGCCCGGTAACGCGTCGCTCGATGTCGCTGTGGCACAACACCTCGAGTACCGGGCCAGTTCATTCGTAGACCTCGTCGGCCCGTTGGTCGTTCCGATGGACCGGGTGAGCGAACTCGACCTGGGTGTTCGCATGGAGGTGGCGTTGACCGCACCTGCCGGCCCGGGCAGCGTCGGGGCGGGGCTGCGCGCCGCCGACCGTACGGCAGGGGTGACGGTTGTCGCCATCGAAGTGGCAGTACCCGACGGCACGAACATCGATGCGCTGCGCACCATCACTCAGGACCTCGAGATCTTCGTCGACATTCCTCGCGACGATCGACGGGACGACGTCTTCGACGCAGTGGACGAGTTCGGGTACCGCGCACAGTTCCGGACCGGTGGCACCGCCGCGGAGGACTACCCGAGCGAGCACGAACTCGCCGCATCCATCTACGAGGCCGCACAACGCGAAGTCCTCTTCAAGGCCACCGCCGGCACGCATCACGCGGCCCGTAACACCGATCCGCACACCGGTTTCGAGCACCACGGATTTCTGAACGTCATTCTCGCGGCGCAGGCCGCGCACAGCGGCGCTCGCGTCGGCGAGCTGGAAAAGATACTGGCGATTCGGGATGCGGACGTCCTGGCCGGGCTGGTAGCCGGGATCGAGGGGCAGCGCGTCGTCGCCTCGTTCGGCACAGGCGGCATCCGCGAACCACTCGACGAACTCGTTGCCCTGGGCCTCGTCCCGCCGCAGTGACGAAGGAGCGCCGTTCGTGACGCACATCGACATCCCCGCCGATTCCGAGTTCGGAATCGACAACCTTCCCTACGGCATCTTCAGCATTCCGGGCACGGCCGCTCGCGCCGGAGTTCGCTACGGCAACAACGTGATCGGCCTACACGCAGCGCTGGAAGACGCCGATTTCTCATCGTCCAGCTTGAACGCCTTCATGGCGCGTGGACGCACTCGCTGGGTGGAGGTGCGCGAGTCGCTGACCAATATGCTTGTCGGTGGCACGACTCCAGCAGAGGCGATCCTGCCGGTGTCCGAGGTGACGATGCACCTGCCGTTCGAGGTGGCCGACTACGTGGACTTCTATGCCTCCGAGCACCACGCGTCCAATCTCGGCCGACTCTTCCGGCCCGATGCCGAACCGCTGCTACCGAATTGGAAGCACCTGCCCGTCGCGTATCACGGACGGGCAGGCACAGTCGTCGTCTCCGGTACCGACGTCGTACGCCCGAGCGGTCAACGGAAGGCTCCCGACGAGGCGTTACCCACCTTCGGCCCGAGTCGACGCCTCGACATCGAAGCAGAGATGGGCTTCGTCGTGGGCGTACCCGCGAATGGTCCCATTTTGCCGGATCAGTTCTCCGAGCACGTGTTCGGTGCCGTCGTCGTCAACGACTGGTCGGCCCGCGACATCCAGGCCTGGGAGTACGTGCCGCTGGGTCCGAACCTCGGGAAGAGTTTCGCAACGTCCATCTCGCCCTGGGTGGTACCGCTGCTCGCTCTGGAACACGCGCGAATGTCGACGCCGGTTCAGGATCCCCAGCCGCTCGAGCATCTGCGCGAATCTCGTTCCTGGGCTCTCGATATCGATCTGACCGTCGCGTGGAACGGCCACGTCGTCTCGCGTCCGCCGTACAGTTCGATGTACTGGTCACCCGCTCAGATGCTCGCCCACGAGACCAGCAATGGTGCAACGTCGCGAACCGGTGACCTGTTCGCCTCGGGCACCATCTCGGGGCCGGAGAAGAATCAGCGCGGCGCATTCATCGAATTGACCTGGAACGGTGCAGAACCCGTGACCATCGGCTCGGAGACTCGAACCTTCCTCGGAGACGGCGACGAGGTGGTCATTGCAGCCAGCGCTCCAGGGCCGAACGGTTCGCGCATCGGCTTCGGGGACGTCCGTGGCCGCATCGTTCCGGCCTGAGGTCGATCACTCGCGCGGCCGTCGGTATGCGGGGGCTCTGGGGGTTCGATCGGGATCCGCGCTGTTGAGCAGTGGCATTGCCCGGAACTCGACGAGCTCAGAGAGCACAACCACACTGGTGGACCGCGCGATAGTCCGAGACTGGTTGAGCACGATCAGCGTTCGCTGCAGATCGTCGTGCGACGCCGCGGCGACTCGGCACAACACGTCACCGGAACCGGTCGTTGCGAACGCTTCCAGTACGCCCGGGATCTGTTCCAGAACGTCGACGACGTCGCCGAGGGCGCCTTGCGCGATCTCCAGCGTGACGAACGCCTGTACGCCGTAACCAGCTGCTGCCAAACCGATTTTCGGCCGATAGCCGGTGATGACGCCGGTGTCCTCGAGCCGCTGCAATCTCGCTGTCACCGTCGCACGCGCCACCCCGAGGACGCGCGATAGCTCGAGCACGCCGATTCTCGAATTGTCATGCAGCGCAGCGAGCATTGCTCGGTCCAGTTCGTCCAACGTCGATTCCACAGCGCACCTCCGTTTGCTGCACAGATCGTATAGCAAATCGCGCGGAGATCTGCCCTATCTGTACAGCACGGATAGCAGTTCATGGGTCGATTGACTCCCCTGGGCCGCGATGCTGGGCTGGGCAGAACAGTGCGCCTCACTCGGAACCAGCGGGAGACCTCATGAGCCTCGACATCATCCTCAACGACGACGAGAAGCTGGCCGATCTCGACGCCGATCAGTTGCGTCAGCTCGTCGGTTTGGTCGAGTACGACGACGAGCGAGATCCCTTTCCCGTCAGTGGCTGGGACGCGATCGTGTGGGTCGTCGGTAACGCGACGCAGACCACCCACTTCTTCCAGTCCGCGTTCGGCATGGAGCTCGTCGCGTATTCGGGCCCGACGACCGGCCAACGCGACCATCACGCGTACGTACTGACCTCCGGTGCTGTCCGTTTCGTCATCAAGGGTGCCGTCGACCCCGACAGTGACTTGGTTGCCCACCACACGCGCCACGGCGACGGCGTCGTCGATATCGCTCTGGCCGTGCCGGACGTGGACCGATGCATCGCGCATGCGCGAGCCCAGGGCGCGCGAGTACTGCAGGAACCCACCGATGTCTCCGACGAGCACGGCACGGTCCGCACCGCGGCCATCGCGACCTACGGGGACACCCGACACACGTTGGTCGACCGCTCGCGCTACACCGGCACCTACCTGCCCGGCTACGTACCGCGGACGTCGACGCTGCAACGTCCCGAGGGCGCTCCCAAGCGCATCTTTCAGGCCCTCGATCACGTGGTCGGCAACGTCGAGCTGGGCAAGATGGACGAGTGGGTCGACTTCTACCACCGCGTCATGGGTTTCACGAACATGGCCGAGTTCGTCGGGGCCGATATCGCCACCGACTACTCGGCGCTGATGAGCAAGGTCGTCTCCAACGGCAACCACCGGGTGAAGTTCCCGCTGAACGAGCCGGCCATCGCCAAGAAGCGCTCACAGATCGACGAGTACCTCGACTTCTACCGCGGCCCCGGAGCCCAGCATCTGGCACTCGCCACCAACGACATCCTGTCCTCGGTCGACGCACTCCGCGCCGCCGGCGTCGAATTTCTCGCCACCCCGGATTCGTACTACGAGGATCCCGCACTGCGCGCCCGTATCGGTAACGTCCGAGTGCCGATCGAAGAGCTGCAGCAGCGCGGAATCCTCGTTGACCGAGACGAGGACGGATACCTGCTGCAGATCTTCACCAAGCCGTTGGTCGATCGCCCGACGGTGTTCTTCGAGCTGATCGAACGCCACGGTTCGCTCGGCTTCGGCATCGGCAACTTCAAGGCCCTGTTCGAGGCCATCGAGCGCGAACAGGACGCTCGCGGCAACTTCTGACTCCTGACCTGTCCGGTGCCGCCGACTGTCAGCGTTCGGTGGGCGGCATTGTTCGTCCCAGACCACCTCGGTCCTCGTCGAAGATCAGCCACGTGCGGGTGGCCCGGACGCCGTCGAGCGATTGCAACCCCTCCAGCACCACTTGCCGCAGGCTCTCGTTGTCGGGAGTTCGGATGAGTACCAGCACGTCGAAATCGCCGCCCAGCAAACTGAAGTGGTCGACGAACTCCATTGCCCGCAGCCCCTCGGACACGGTCCGCCACGAGTCCTGACGGATCGACAGCGCGATGAACGCAGACGTCCCGAGTCCGGATGCTGCATGGTCGACATGCACGGTGAATCGCTCGATCACACCTGAATCTTTCAACCGGTCGACGCGCGTATAGGTATGCGCACGAGAGAGGTTGAGACGGTCTGCCAGCACCCGCATCGAGACCCGGCCGTCGACATTCAACTCGGCGAGGATGCGGCGATCCGTGTCGTCCAGTTCCACACGTCTCGAGACGCCGTCCATTCGTCCGCTCCTCACTCGTGGTTCGCTACGCCGATCGGACACATTTCACTATTGCGTCGCGACTGGCAGCCATATGTCTGCCATTTTACGACCATAGGACTTCCTCCTCACGCTATCGGCCAGAATCGCCGTACAAGCCGATCTCAGGAGAATGCCCCATGACGACCGTCGAGAAGGTTCCGGCAACGTCCTACCAACAGTTCATGCCTGCCGACCGTCCCGTGCAGTACCTCGCACCCGATGGGACGAGCGTGAACAGCGCCGCCCGCTACGCGCACCCATCCAACGAGCGACTGCTCGAGATGTACCGCTCGATGGTGCACGGCCGCCGATTCGACCAACAGGCAACGGCATTGACCAAGCAGGGCCGGCTCGCGGTTTACCCATCCTCCCGCGGACAGGAGGCCTGCCAGATTGCCGCCGCCCTGTGCCTGGGCGAGCAGGACTGGATGTTCCCGACGTACCGCGACTCGATGGCTCTCGCCGCGCGAGGCGTCGACCAGGTGGAGTTGCTCGGCATGCTCGCCGGGTATTGGCACTGCGGTTACGACCCGAAAGCCTACAAGGTCGCGCCCCAATGCACTCCTCTGGCAACACAATTGCTACACGCAACCGGCTTCGCCTACGCCGAGGCCAAGCAGGGACGAGACACCATCGCCCTCGCATTCTGCGGCGACGGTGCCACCAGCGAAGGCGACTTTCACGAGGCCCTGAACTTCGCCGCTGTGTTCCGCGCCCCGGTTATCTTCCTGGTGCAGAACAACGGCTTCGCCATCAGCGTGCCCCTGGCTCGCCAGACTGCGGCTCCCTCGTTGTCGCACAAGGGAGTCGGTTACGGCATCGGCAGCGAGCAGGTCGACGGCAACGACCCGATTGCGATGATGGCCGTGATGGACGAGGCCGTGAAGTACGTCCGAGCAGGCAAAGGACCCGTGGTCGTCGAGGCACACACCTATCGCATGGACGCCCACACCAATGCCGACGACGCCACGCGATACCGCAAGGCCGACGAGGTCGAGGGATGGTTGGCCCGAGATCCGCTGACGCGCCTCGATTCCTACCTCGAAGCACAGGGTCTGCTCACCGACGAACTGCGCGAGCAGATGACGGTATCGGCCGACGCCGACGCCGCGGCCCTTCGCGCAGGCATGAACGTCGAGCAAGACGTCGACCCGGAGGATCTGTTCCGGTTCGTCTACTCCTCCCCCACCCCCGGCCTGAACGAACAGCGCGATCAGGTCGCCGCCGAAATCGCAGCAGGAGAACTGTCATGACGACGATGACCATGGCCGGAGCCCTCAACGCCGCCCTGCGCGACGCGTTGACCGAGGACGAGAAGGTCGTCGTCTTCGGTGAGGACGTCGGCACACTCGGCGGCGTCTTCCGCGTCACCGACGGACTGACCCGCGACTTCGGCGACGACCGTTGTTTCGACACCCCGCTCGCGGAGTCCGGCATCGTGGGATTCGCAATCGGTATGGCGATGTCTGGCTACAAGCCCGTCGTCGAGATGCAGTTCGACGCCTTCGCCTACCCGGCGTTCGAGCAGATCGTGTCCCACGTGGCCAAGCTGCGCAACAGAACTCGCGGCTCGCTCACCGCCCCGATGGTCATTCGCATCCCGTTCGCAGGCGGTATCGGCGGCGTCGAGCATCACTGCGATTCGTCCGAGGCCTACTACGCCCACACGCCGGGCCTCAAGGTCGTCTCCCCGTCCACTGTCGCCGACGCGTACTCACTGATGCGCGACGCCATTGCAGATCCGGATCCCGTGATCTTTCTGGAGCCCAAGCGGCTGTACTTCTCCAAGGACGACATCGAGCTGAAAAAGACCGAACCGATCGGCACCGCCGTCGTGCGTCGTGCCGGTACCGACGTCACTCTGCTTGCCTACGGACCCACCGTGTCCGTTGCAATGCAGGCCGCAGAATTCGCGGCCGAGGACGGCCGAAGCGTCGAGGTGATCGATCTGCGTTCACTCAATCCGTTCGACGACGTGACGGTCGCGGCGTCGGTACGGAAAACCGGACGGTGCATCGTGATTCAGGAGGCCCAGGGCTTCTCCGGTGTGGCCGCGGAGATCGCCTCGCGGGTATCCGAGCGCTGCTTCCATCACCTGCACGCCCCGGTACTGCGTGTGACTGGTCTCGACATTCCCTACCCCGCACCGAAACTCGAGCACTTCCACCTGCCGTCCGCCGACCGCGTCCTCGACGCGATGGACCGGCTGCAGTGGAACGATGCACCTGACCTCAGCAAGGCGGTCACGGTATGAGTGCCCAGGTATTTCTGCTGCCCGACCTCGGCGAAGGACTGACCGAGGCCGAGATCGTGGAATGGAAGGTCAAGCCCGGCGACACCGTCACCATCGATCAGGTCGTGGTCGAGGTCGAGACAGCAAAAGCGTCTGTCGAGGTGCCCTGCCCCTTCGAGGGTGTCGTCGGCGAACTCCATGCGGCCGAGGGGACGTCACTCGCCGTCGGCGCGCCGCTCATCAGCATCACCGGCGGTGCCGTCGCCGATACGCCTGCGGCCCACGAGCGCTACCGCGAAGAGGAACGCGCCGGCTCGGGCAATGTGCTGATCGGCTACGGCACCGGCCACGGCCCCACCGGCCGTCGGAAGCGTAGTGCGGCTGCGCCGCAGTGGAGTGAAAACGTGCCCCCTGAGGCACTTAACCGCACCACTGCACCGAAGGTGCTCTCCCCCATCGTTCGGAGCATGGCGCTGCAGGGCGGGCTCGATCTGGCGTCTATCGACACCGCAGGCGGCCATGGCGTCATCACCCGCGCGGACGTCGAGCGAGCCTTGGCCGGTTCGCCCGTTGCTTCCTCGTCGGAGGGCGTCACTCGAATCCCCATCACCGGGATTCGTAAGACCATTGCGGACAAGCTCTCCCGCAGTCGCGCAGAGATTCCCGAGGCCACTGTCTGGGTCGACGTCGACGCGACGGCTCTTCTGCAGGCCCGACGCGACCTCGACGCCTCCATCGACGGAGTCAAGGTGACGCTGTTGGCGGTTCTTGCGAAACTGACGATGATCGCTCTCGCTAAGTTCCCGGAGCTCAACAGCACGGTCGACACCGCAGCCGGCGAGATCCTGCGATACGAGAACGTCGGACTCGGCATTGCCGCGCAGACCGATCGTGGACTGATGGTTCCCGTTGTACCGCAGGCCGACAAGGCCGATCTGAAGGAACTCGCCGAGCGGTTGGCCGAGCTGACCGAACTCGCACGGACCGGCTCCCTGCCCGCAGCACGGCTGAGCGGCGGAACATTCACGCTGAACAACTACGGAGTGTTCGGCGTCGACGGCTCGGCCGCGATCATCAATCACCCCGAGGCGGCGATTCTGGGTATCGGACGCATCATCGACCGACCATGGGTGGTCGACGGCCAACTGGCCGTACGCAAGGTTGCGCAGTTGTCATTGGCCTTCGATCACCGCGTGTGCGACGGCGGAGTGGCCGGCGGGTTCTTGCGCACCGTGGCCGATTTCGTCGAGAACCCCGTCGTGGCACTGGGATCCGTCCGATGAGCGACGTCGACGTTCTCATCCTCGGCGGCGGATCTGGCGGGTACTCGTGTGCGTTGCGGGCCAAACAGCTCGGCTTGTCGGTCGCGCTGGTCGAGGAGGACAAGCTCGGAGGCACCTGTCTGCATCGCGGATGCATTCCCACCAAGGCTTTGCTGCACACCGCCGAGGTCGCCGATGCGGTTCGCGGCTCGGCGCACGTCGGCGTCACGGCATCGTTGACGGGTGTGGATATGCCTGCGGCACTGGACTATCAGCGCAGCGTGGTCGCAGGCTTGTACTCCGGACTGCAGGGCTTGTTGAAGCGTCCGGGAATCGAGATCGTGTCCGGTCGTGGCCAGGTGGTCGGTCCTCGTACCGTGGAGGTCGAGGGTCGACGCATCACCGGGGCATCGCTGATTCTCGCGACCGGGTCGTATTCACGCACCATTCCAGGTATCGAGCTGGGTCCGCGGGTGCTCACCAGCGACGGGGCGTTATCCCTGGATCGGGTCCCGGAGTCTGTCGTCGTACTCGGCGGCGGCGTTATAGGTATCGAATTCGCCAGCATTTGGGCATCGTTCGGTGCCAAGGTCACCGTCGTCGAGGCCCTCGATCGTATCGTTCCCGGCGAAGACGAGTGGTCTTCCAAGCAGCTCACCAAGGCATTGCGCAAGCGCGGCATCGACATTCGTACCGGTACCAAGGTCGAGACCGTCACCGAATCTACAGAAGCCGTCGCCGTGACACTGTCATCCGGCGACACCCTCTCGGCCGATGTCGTCCTGATATCCGTCGGACGCGGCCCCCGCACCGACGGTCTCGGTCTGGCCGAGCAGGGCGTCGCTACCGAACGCGGCTTCGTCACTGTCGACGACAACCTCCTCACGACCGCAGACGGCGTATATGCCGTCGGCGACATCGTAGCGGGATATCAGTTGGCTCATCGCGGCTTTCAGCACGGTATGTTCGTCGCCGAGCACATCGCCGGTCTTTCGCCCGCACGCATCGACGGCGATCTGGTTCCACGCGTGACCTATTCGCATCCCGAGGTGGCATCGGTCGGGCTCACCGAGAAGGCCGCGGAACAAAAGTACGGCACCGTGACGGCCGTGGTCTACGACCTCGGTGGCAATGGCAAGAGCCGCATTCTCGCCACCGCGGGTGGGGTGAAGGTGATCCGGGCTCGCGATGACGGTCCGATTGTCGGCGTCCACCTCGTCGGTGACCGTGTTGGTGAATTGATCGGTGAGGCCCAACTCGCGGTGGCATGGGAAGCATTGCCGTCGGAGGTCGGCAGCTTCGTGCACGCTCACCCCACCCAGAACGAGGCTCTCGGAGAGGCCATGATGGTGTTGTCGGGGCGGCCGTTGCACGCGCACAGCTGACGACGTTCCGCGTAGGCCGTTCCGGATCGTTCCTATAGACCGAGGCCGTGTCTCCTGAAAACGTAGGAGCGCTGATAAACCCTGGACAATTGGACGTTGCCGACCTCGCAATCAAGTCGGGTGCGACCGATAGCTGAGATTCGTTGTGGGAGTATGTACCTAGCCAACGTTGACTGCAGTGCCGGCATTACATTATTCGGGACTTCGGCCCGTATAGCCTAGTTTCGGCTTCCTGTTGTCAGGTCTACCGGTAGGGCAGCAATCGACACGATGTGGCTCAGTTGCACTCGAAACTGTTGTCGTCAGCGGTATCTCCCGCTACGAAAGTTGCCGTCCGAGGGTACACACACAGTGGACGGGTGAACGTTGCCTCGCCGTCACCGTCGTAATGTGCAGCGACGATTCGATCCGGCGCGATACCCTCTTCGACCCACCGTTCCATTGCCCGACTCATGTCGTGCTCTGCGTCGTCCTGCAGCGGGGATGAATCTCGTATCGAGGAGGAGAAATTGGTTGCGCCAGGACCACCGGAGCAATGGCCCATCCCCGGCACCGGAAAGAGCCGAACGAACTCTTGCGCTGCTCCGAGCGATCCGGACGATGCAGCCACTCTCTCGTAGTAGGCAATTGTGTCTCGGGCAGAAACGACCGGGTCCTGCCAACCGTTGAACATCAACAGCCGTCCCCCGCCGGCTTCGAACCGACTCAGGTCGGGGTCTATCGCGTCGACGATCGGACCCATCTCGGCTCGTGCTGCGTCGACGTCGGAGTCCCAGTCGAAGGACCACCAGTCCCAATTCGGGTCCTCGAACGCCCAGTGCCGAAAGAAGTCTGCGCGTTGTGGTTCCGTCGGCTTCTTTGGGTTGGCCCAGTAATCGTGCCAACCAGATGGTCCATCCTGCTCATCGTCGACCCATTCGCTGCCCGCCGGCCATCCTTGGTAAAGCACCTCGCCGGATCCCGAGCGAACGGGACCCGCGTACATCGACTGCAATGCCTCGATCTGGCGATCGGTCAACGACCATCCCGTCTCGTCGGGCGTCGAAAGTTCGGTAACATCGAACGACACCCGAGAGGGGTCGTTCACGATGCCGTCGACAACTCCGTCGACCTTGTCGAATCGCTCGACGAACCTTCGGTTGACGTTCTCCAGATCCGCCTCGTCGAGAACTTCCGTCTCATTGTCTCCGGGATTGTGGTTCCGAAGAAATTGCCACATGAAGGCCAGATTCAGATTGGTGCGGTTGTTTCCGGGTGCTCCAGCGATTACTCCGTCGAAGTCCTCCGGATAGCGTTGCGCCTCCATCAGAGCCTGCTGGCCGCCCGTCGAACATCCGCTGAAATAGGAATAGTCGGCCGAGCGCCCGTAGTGAGCTGCGATCGTCGCCTTCGCCGCAGTAACGGTTTCGTGCACGGCTCGGTGCCCCCAATCGTTCTGCGCCTCGACGTTGTCGTTTCCGAACGCTTCGCTGTCGCCGGTGTGCCCCGTGTCGGTGGCGATAGCCGCGTCCCCTCGCCCGACTCGGTCTGCCAGCAACTCGTACCTGATCGCGGAGCTGTAGCCCCCATTACCGACCATGTGAGCGCGACCGTTCCACGCCGTGGGTAGCCAGACCTCGAAGTTGATCAGGGAACCCGGGACCGGCGTTGCCTGTCCTCTGACCCGACAGAACGTCTCGGGGCTCGCCAGGGGCTCGTCTACTCCAGGAAGTGACAATTCGGTGCCGGCCTGCACCATCTCGCCGGATTCGACCATGGCATCGGTGAGCGAAACCGATGTCAGAGAATCACATTCGACGCCGGCCTCACCACTCTGTTCCATCTCGGCATCGGGTTGCGAACAAGACCCGAGAACGACGACGACGCCGACGATGGCCACAAACTTCGACGTTCTGTTGAACCCCAGCATCGATCTCTCTCTCTCTCGGCGTCGAGCACCGGGCTCGACATTGGCAGGGCGGACACGGAGGTCAGCTATGCACTTGGTGACGACCTTCGGCGTGATGCCCGTCATCTGTCACCACGATTGTTATGCCCGTCACTCATGCGGTCCAACATCATTTAAGTATTGCTTTATGCACCTCACGTATCAATCGCGATGTGGTGTATGCCGACGAGCGAACGACGAATGCCCCTGAACCGCAATGGTTCAGGGGCATTCGTCGTTGCTGCGTCAGACGTTCAAATCCTCGTCTCGACGGTTTTTGATCCGTGAGGTCGCAATGAAGGAGACGGCCGCCAGGATCATCAGGTAGATCGAGATGGACATCGAGGTACCCGTGCCGTTGAACAGAGCCTCGGAGATCGTCGGGACGAAGGCTCCACCGAGCACGGTGCCGATGGCGTAGCCGATCGATGCTCCACTGAATCGGACTGCTGCCGGGAACATCTCGGCGTACAGAGCCGGCTGCGGACCGTAGGAGAGTCCGAGTCCGACGGCGAAGAGACCGAGGGCCACGTAGATCCAGTGCAACTCACCGGTGTCGACGAGCAGGAAGAACGGGATGGCGCACAACACCATTGCCGCGTTTCCGACGTTCATGATGGTGGTGCGAGCGTAGCGATCGGACAGATACGCACCGAGAAGTGTGAACACTCCCCAGACCATGGCAGCGAACAGGCTGGCCACCAACACGTCCACCCGAGCGAGTCCGTGCTCACGCGTCGAGTACGCCACGATGAAACCGCCGACGATGATGTACCCGTTGCCGTTGGTGCCGATGAACGACAGAGCGGCCAGCATGACCTGCTTCTTGTTGGTGCGCCACAGTGCACGAACGGGAGTGTGGTTGCGCTCCTTGCGTTCTGCGAGCTCCTTGAACACCGGGGTCTCCTCGACGCGGCGGCGGATGTAGAAGCCGACGAGGATCAGCACGAAGCTGATGAGGAACGGAATACGCCAGCCCCAGGCCTCGAACTGCTCTTCGCTCAGCAAGCCGGTGCACAGCGCCAAGGTGCCGACCGCGATGAGCATGCCGAGCGGAACACCCATCTGAGTTGCCGCACCGTAGATTCCGCGCTTGCCCTTCGGCGCATGCTCGACGGTCATCAGCGCAGCGCCACCCCATTCACCGCCGGTGGAGAAGCCCTGGAGGATGCGCAGCACGATCAGGATGATCGGAGCCCAGATGCCGATGGTCGCGTAGGTGGGCAGCAGTCCCATGCCGACGGTAGCGGCACCCATCATCGTCAGGGTGGCGATGAGGACTTTCTTGCGGCCGATCTTGTCACCGAAGTAGCCCGCCACGATGGCGCCGAGAGGACGGAAGATGAAGCTGATGCCGATGGTGACGTAGGCGACCAGCTGGCCCGCGGTCCCCATCGGTGCGAAGAACAGGTTGGCGAAGATGAGCGACGCTGCCTGCGCGTAGATGAAGAAGTCGTACCACTCGACGGTGGTACCCACCATGGACGCCATGGCGGCGCGACGATGCTCGCGCGACACCCCGGCGGGCGTCTCGACCTGTGTTGACATCGACTTGTCTCGTTTCGTTCGGGCTCCGGCGCTCGTGAGAGGAAGCGGCAGTTCGGAGTGTCGTGGGGTAGGAACAGCGGCGGACTCGGCAACCGACGAACCGGATAAAACTCACCGTCCATTCGGTCGGTAATTACTGTGACCGGCGCCACCGTAGTTTGTCAAGGTGGTCGCGCTCTCGACAGCACAATCGACCCACTTCGTTGGGAATTACCGATCCGAGCCCCTCGCTTCGTCCGAAACGACGCAGACATCGACAGTGACGCCGGTCATACTCGAACTCATGGCCGCACCCACGTCGACTCTCGTTCATCACTCACCGATCATCGACGACCTGATGCGCGCTCTGGGTACGGATGCGGTGGTCACCGACCCGGATATCCTCGAGAGCTTTCGACACGACGCAGCCGCCCTCTGCGAATCAGCCCTTCCGCTGGCGGCGGTACTGCCGAGCACCGAAGCTGACGTGCAGGCAATCATGGGAATCGCTTCGGCACATCGCATTCCCGTGGTGCCACAGGGAGCGTTGACGGGTCTGAGCGGAGCGGCGAATGCGAGCGTCGGGGCCATTGCCCTCAACACCCGCCGGATGAACAGAATCGTCGAATTGGACGTCGTCAACCGCACTGCCGTCGTGCAACCCGGCGTCACCAACAAAGAGTTGAAAGATGCCGCCCTACAACAAGGACTGACGTACCTCCCTGATCCATCCAGTTGGGAGGCCTCGACGATCGGGGGCAACATCGCCACCAACGCCGGCGGCCTGTGCTGCGTGAAATACGGCGTCACAGCACGATTCGTCCGTGGCCTGCGAGTCGTACTCGCCGACGGCCGGGCGACGTTCGTCGGCCGACGCACCGTCAAGGGCGTGGCCGGTCTCTCTCTGGCGGAGCTGTTCGTCGGATCCGAGGGCACACTCGGCATCATCACCGAGGCGACCGTCGGCCTCGACTTTCCCGCTGCGACCCCTTTGACCATGGCAGCGACCTTCCCGTCCACCGTCGCGGCGGGAGAGGCGGTGTCACGTATACGTGCCGCTGGTATCACTCCGAGCCTGTTCGAGTTGTTGGACCGCACCACCCTCGCCGCGATCGACGCCTACGCGCGGATGGACTTCGGCACCGACGCAGCGGCCGTGTTGATCGCCCAATCCGACATCGGCGCAGGCGCGGTGGAGGAGCTCGAGGCGATTGCCGCACTGTGCACCGAATCCGGTGCGACCGATGTGGCCGTCGCCGAGGACGAGGTCGAATCCGAGCAACTCGTGCAGGCCCGTCGTCTGGCGTACCCGGCGCTCGAGCGTCTCGGTTCACCGTTGGTCGACGATGTCTCCGTTCCCATCTCGCAGCTGGCCGCGATGATCGACGAGGTGGGCCGGGTTGCAGACCGGCTGGGCATCGTCATCGGCGTCGTCGGCCACGCCGGTGACGGGAACATTCATCCGACGGTGATCGTCGACCCCCTCGATCCGGCGTCATTGGCCAAGGCGCACCTAGCATTCGACGAGATCGCAGCTTTCGCTCTCTCACTCGGCGGAACCATCACCGGTGAGCACGGCGTCGGACTGCTCAAACGCGAGTTACTCGAGACCGAACTCGATCCGGTTGCAGCGGAACTGCAGCGCGGCATCAAGGAATTGCTCGACCCGCATTACCTGCTCAACCCCGGAAAGGTTCTCACGGCTCGGCCCTGAGCCGGAGCGACATCCACACGAGCAACCGCGTGTCCGCGTCGTCGAGATCGAGACCGAACAACTCCTTGGTCCGCCGCAGCCGATAGCGGAAGGTGTTGGGGTGCAGATACAGCGATGCAGATGCGGCAGCGACATTGGATTCGTGTGCCAACAGTGCCAGCACCGTCGCGGCGTACTCGGTGCCTTCCGCGGCATCGCAGGCGAGCATGCGTTCGACGGCAGGCATCGCCAACGGCACCTCCGACAGCGCTACCCCCGCCCTACGCAGCGTGGCGCCGACTCGGACGTCGTCGAACACGATGGTCGGACACCCGTCCTCGCACGCGTCGAGCGCCCACTGCGCATGCATTCGAGCAGTCGACGGGCGCTCGTCCGGTCCACCGATCGCGAACGTCACCGGAATGCCGAGAGACGAGACGGCCCGGAGGCGTAGATGCTCCAATTCGCCTATTGTGACGGAGTTCTCGGACCTCATCACGAGGTACACGGTGCCGTCGATCACGACAGCACCCGAGTCCTGCTGCTGCCCGCATGTCAGCTCGAGCATCCCTCGTAGTCGTGACGCGGCGGCTTCCGGCCGGTCCGACGCCGTCCTGGCCGCCACTACCGTGTACAGCTGCCCATCGGGTGTGACGGCAGCTGGGTCGGCCAGTAACTCACGCGCCCTGGGGCGTTCGATGCCGGCCGCCTGCGCGCGCTGGCTCAGCAATGGCGCTGCATCCGCTGCTGCCCGTTGCAATGCGGCCACAGCGGTCGGCTCGGGCGGCGACACCCCCGCGGTGGGGACAATGCACCAGATCGAACCGAGGTACTCGTCGTCACCGGCTACCGGGACGGCCAGGCGAGGCAGCACGCCGGCAACGGCGACGACCCGCACCGCGGAACTGCGCCGGAATTCCTCGTCGGTGTGGTGCGCCATGTACTCGGCCGGCACCTGCTTGCCGAGAATTCCGTCGCGCCGAACGTCGTCGATCGGCTGCCCGGGCAGCGACGAGTAGGCCACGACGTAGCCGGCGGGGTCCATCACCGATACCGCGCCGCCCACAGCAGCCGCCGTGGCGTCGGCCAACGCAGACAGATCGGCAGTGGTCATCGACTCACCGTACTTCCGACGAGGTCGGACTATCTGGCCACAGTGCGGCTGTCGCCCCGAAATTCGGCAATCAGCTCGCCTCGGCACGTCACGGACACGTCGTAGAGACCGTTACGGCCGAATCTCGCGCGCTCGACGGCGTCGGCTATCAGCACGTCTCCCGCCTTCGTCGGACGCAGGTAGCGGATGTCGCATCGTGCCGCGACGGCCGAGTCCTCGTGCGAGTTGCAGGCCATCGCGAAGGTGGTGTCCGCCAGCAGGAAGACGTAACCGCCGTGTGTGATGGCGTAGCCGTTGACCATGTCTTCGGTGACGACCATCGACATTCTCGCGTGGCCGGGTGACAACTCGATGAGTTCGATGCCCAGCTTGCGGGACGCTGCGTCGACCTCGAACATCTCGCGGGCGATAGGCGAATCCGTCACGACTGCAACACCGATCGCTCGTTCTGGGTGAACATCGTGACGCCGCCGGTCGCGAAATTGCGCAGATCCTTGCCTGCGGCCTTCATCTCCGGCGAGGCCAATCCTGCTTTCAGTGATGCCTCGTCCGCGAAGTACAGGCTCGCGATGGCGTAGTACGGCGGCGGTGACTCGTCGAGTGAATTCAGCGTGCCCCAGGTGAAGTCGATCAGCCCGGGGACGGCGCGAGCGAGAGGAACGTGCACCTCGGCGTAGTGACGATCGAATGCGGCGGTGTCCTCGGGCATTCCGTAACAAACGGCTACTCGCATGCTCATGACGCAGCCTCTGGCTTTGCGACGAGAGTGAGCACGTCGTAGGTGGCGACGGGGTCACCGTCCTGGTTGACGACCACTGCGTCCCATCGCACCTCGCCGTAATCGGCGCTCTGACGCGGGGTGATCAGCTTGGCCGTCAGCGTGACCGTCAAGGAATCCTCGGCCTTGACCGGGGTCAGGAAGCGCAGGCTGTCGACGCCGAAGTTGGCGAGCACGGGGCCCGGTGCCGGGTCGACGAACAGCCCTGCGGCCAGCGAGACCACCAGGTAGCCGTGAGCCACGATGCCGCCGAACAGTGGATTGGCTGCCGCCGCTTCGGGATCGGTGTGTGCGTAGAACGTATCGCCGGTGAATTCGGCAAAGTGATCGATGTCCGCGCGGGTCACCTGTCGCGGCCCACCGACGATGGTGTCGCCCAGCTTGAGTTCGCCCAGGTTCTTGCGGAACGGATGAATGTCGCCGGTCGTCTGCTTCGCCCCGGTCACCCACTTGTTGCCGATGGCCGTCAGGACGTCCGGTGTTCCCTGAATTGCCGTGCGCTGCATATGGTGCAGCACGCCGCGGATACCACCGAGTTCTTCACCGCCACCTGCTCGGCCGGGTCCACCGTGCACCAGAACCGGCAGCGGTGATCCGTGGCCGGTCGATTCCTTGGCGTCCTCGGAGTTCAGCACCAGGATGCGCCCGTGGTACGGAGCGCTGCCCAGGACGATCTCACGCGCGATCGCGGAGTCCTTGGTCACCAGAGACGCGACCAGAGAGCCCTTTCCGCGGGCGACGAGGTCGAGCAGATCTGCGCTTCCGTCGTAGCCGATAACGGTCGACACCGGCCCGAATGCTTCGATCTCGTGCGGTTCGGGTGCGCTCTTGTCGCCGGCCTTCAGCAGCACCGGTGCCATGAATGCACCCGGCCGAGAATCCACGGCGTCGGGATCACCGAAGACGACGGTGGCCGATTTGGTCAGTCCGCGAATCGATTTCAGCACTTCGTCGCGCTGGTCGACGCTGGCGAGTGCGCCCATGGTGACGCCGTCGTCTGCCGGATCACCGACGACGACCTTGCCCAGCTTGGCCTTCAGCGCCTCGATGACGGGCTCGACCGAGTCCTGCGGCACCAACACACGCCGAATAGCCGTGCACTTCTGACCGGCCTTCGAGGTCATCTCGGTGAAGACACCCTTGACGAACAAATCGAACTCTGGATCATCCTGTGTCACATCGGAAGCCAGGATCGACGCGTTGAGCGAGTCGGCCTCCGCCGTGAAGCGAAGTCCCTCGCCGACGACGTTGGGGTGTGAACGCAGGGTCGCTGCGGTATCGGCAGAACCGGTGAACGCCACCGAGTCCTGACCGCCGAGGTGGTCGAGAACGCCGCGCGCACTGCCGCACAGCAGCTGTAGCGAGCCCTCGGGCAGCAGACCGGACTCGATGATCCGCCGGAACACCAGCTCGGTGAGGTATGCAGTTTGGCTGGCGGGCTTGACGATCGAGGGCACGCCGGCGATGAACGCCGGGGCCAGCTTCTCGAGGAAGCCCCACACGGGGAAGTTGAACGCGTTGATCTGGACGGCGACACCGCGGCGCGAGGTGTAGATGTGCTGACCGAGGAAGGTGCCCTTCTTGCCGAGCTGCTCGATGGCACCGTCGAGGTAGACCGTCTCGTTGGGGAGCTCGCGTCGGGCCTTGCTCGCGTAGCTCAGCACGGTGCCGAAGCCGCCGTCGATGTCCACGCCGGAATCGCGGGTGGTGGCTCCGGTATGACGCGACAGTTGGTAGAACTCCTCCTTGCCGGCCATCAGCGTCAGGCCCAGCTGCTTGAGCAGGGCTGCGCGCTCGTGGAACGTCAGGGCAGCGAGCGCTGGACCGCCGACGGTGCGGGCGTAGTCGATCATGCCGGCGACGTCGAGGCCGCTGGACGACACCCGGGCGATCTCGCTGCCGTCGACGGCGCTCAGCAGCGGCGTTCCCTCGTCGGACGCGGAATACCACGTGCCCTGGGCATAGCTTTCCAGAAGTCTGCTCACAACGCCTCCATCTCACCGTACGTTCGGTCGGTAATTACCATCGCCGTCGGACGCCGAGATGTCAAGACTTGCGCTTCTAGGTGCGACGCAACCCATCGAAGGTCAGGGCCACCACGGCATCGGCCAATTCCTCGACAGAACCCCCGGTGCGCGGGCGGTACCACTCGATGAGCGAGTTGACCGTGCCGAAGACCAGCTTGGACGCCAATGCGGGGTCGACGCCGGGTCGCAGGTCACCTTCCTCGGCCGCAGCCACGACGAGCCCGGTGACGAACGAGTCGAATTCACGCCTACGGGCGAGGGCCCGTCGCTCGACGTCGGTGTTGCCCCGCACGCGCAGCAGCAGCGTCACGTAGGGCAGTTCCGCGCACAGGATGTCCACGCTTCGCCGGACCAGGTATTCGAGGCGGTCGATGTAGCGACCGGTGGTCGCCCGATCCTCGGTGGTGACGGCGAACAGCGCATTGAGCGCCCGCGACAGTGCGAGTTCGAGCAGCTCGGACTTGCCCGATACGTGGTGGTAGATCGAGGACTTGGTGATGCCGAGCCGCTTCGCCAGAACTTCCATGCTGGTGCCGTCGTATCCCCGGTCGTTGAAGACCTTGACCGCCACGGCCAAGAGCGAATCCAGGTCGTATCCCGGCCGCCCAGGCTGTCCGGTCTTGCGCGGCGCGCGTGCGGTTGTCATTGCCACATCTTCGCAGTCGACGGCCGATTCCACAGCACTGCGGACATCAAACCTTGCCAAACGACCGAATGTTCGGTTATTAATTGAGGTAATCGTACGAAGGAGACCGAAGTGGGCGAAGTATTTCTCGTGACCGGCGCGCGTACCCCGCACGGGCGGTACGGCGGGGCCCTGGCGTCGGTGCGACCCGACGATCTCGCCGGGCTGGTCGTCGCCGAGGCCGTCCGCCGAGCGGGTGTGCCCGTCGATCGAATCGACGAGGTGATTCTGGGTGCCGCGAACCAGGCAGGCGAGGATAATCGCGATGTGGCCCGAATGGCGGTTCTGCTCGCAGGTCTGCCTCAATCGGTGCCGGGCTACACCGTCAACCGCCTATGCGCGAGCGGACTGACCGCAGTGGCCAACGCCGCCAGCACCATTCGCAGCGGTGAGGCCGACATCATCGTGGCCGGCGGCGTCGAGTCCATGACACGCGCGCCCTGGGTCATGGCCAAGCCGGCGACCGCATGGGCCAAGCCCGGAGATGTCTTCGACACCTCCCTCGGCTGGCGATTCACCAATCCGACCTTCGCCTCCCACGATGCGGGAACCGACCCCAAGATCACGTTGTCGATGGGCGAGACCGCCGAGGAGGTCGCGCTCAGTGAGGGCATCACTCGCGAGGAGTCCGACGCCTTCGCCTTCCGCAGCCAGCAGCGTGCCATCGCCGCCCAGGACGCCGGACGCTTCGCCGACGAAATCGTGCCTGTCATGACCAAAAACGGAGACGTCACCGAGGACGAGACGCCGCGGCGCGGAACCACACTCGAGAAGCTCGGCACCCTGAAGACCGTGTTCCGTAAGGACGGCATCGTCACCGCCGGCACGTCGTCTCCGTTCACCGACGGTGCGTCGGCATTGGTGGTGGCCTCGGAGGAGGCCGTGCACAAGTACGGCCTCGAGGTCCGCGGCCGCATCGTCACCAGCGCGAGCGCCGGTATCGCACCGCACATCATGGGGCTTGGACCGGTGCCCTCCACGCAGAAGGCACTCACTCGCGCCGGATGGTCGATCGACGACCTCGGAGCCGTCGAACTCAACGAGGCCTTCGCGGCGCAGTCCCTCGGCGTCATCCGTCAGCTGAAACTCGACGAGAACATCGTCAATGCCGACGGTGGTGCCATCGCACTGGGCCACCCCCTCGGCTCGTCGGGTGCCCGAATCCTATTGACGCTGTTGGGCCGGATGGAACGCGAGAAAGCCTCCCGTGGTCTTGCGACGCTCTGCGTCGGCGTCGGGCAAGGCGTGTCGATGCTGATCGAGGCACCATGAACACGCTGACCGTGGAGGAGCTGACCGACCGCGTTGTCGTCATCCTGAACCGCGAGAAGCACCGCAATGCAATCGATTCCGAGATGATCGGCGAGCTGCACGAGGTGTGCGCGCTGGTGGAGCAGGATCCCAAGATCGTCGTCCTGACCGGAGCGGGCGAGCATTTCGCCGGGGGTGCCGACATCAATCAGCTGCGGGCCCGTACCCGCGACGACGCATTACGTGGCATCAACCGAAACCTGTTCGACCGCATCGCTGCACTGCCCCTACCGACGATCGCAGCCGTCCGCGGCTACGCCCTCGGCGGTGGAGCCGAACTCTCGTACGCGTGCGATATCCGCATCGCGTCGTCGACTGCGATGTTCGGCAATCCCGAACCAGGACTGGGCATCATGGCAGCCGCCGGAGCCAGCTACCGACTGCCGACCCTGGTAGGGGTCTCCGTCGCGAAGCAGGTGCTCCTCGGTGGCCGCACTCTCGACGCCGATACTGCCCTCCGGTCCGGCCTGGTGCTCGAGGTCGTCGACGAGCCATTGGCCGCTGCGCACGCCCTGGCGGATCGCATTGCGAGACAGGCACCTCTGGCGCTGACACTGACCAAGAAGATCCTCGATGCGCCCGGCTCACACCCGTGGGCCGACGACATCGCTCAGGCCGTGCTGTTCGAGACCGAAGACAAACAACGCCGGATGACGGCATTTCTGGAGAAGAATAAATGACAGCTCCTCACTCAGTAGGTGTCGTCGGTGGCGGACGCATGGGTGCGGGCATCGCGCAGATCTTCGCGGCCCTCGGCTCCATCGTCATCATCGCCGAAGCAGCCGACCAACAGGCCGCGCTGGGCCGCGTCGAGACGGGCTTGGCTCGGGCACACGAACGCGGCAAGCTCAGCGAGGACCCCGCGACAATCCTCGCTCGGGTGACCACCGTCGCCGGGCCGGATGCTCTGCCCGCTGACTTGGATCTTGTGGTCGAAGCGGTACCCGAGATCCCGTCGCTCAAGGTCGAGGTACTGGCTCTCATCGACAAGGCCGTGTCGAACGAGACGATTATCGCGTCGAACACGAGCTCGATTTCCATCGCAGAACTCGGCGCAGCACTGAGCGATCCGAGCCGCTTCATCGGGATGCACTTCTTCAACCCGGTCCCGGCGTCGACTCTGGTCGAGATCGTGCGAGCTCCCGCCACCTCCGCAGATGTGGTGGAGCGAGTGCAGCAGTGGGTGTCGCTGCTCGGCAAGACCGAAGTGCTCGTGAACGACTCCCCCGGTTTTGCTACCTCGCGTCTCGGCGTCTGCCTGGGCCTCGAAGCCATCCGGATGCTCGAAGAAGGCGTCGCCGACGCGGAATCCATCGACCGCGCCATGGAACTCGGCTACAAGCATCCGATGGGCCCGTTGCGTTCCACCGACCTCGTCGGATTGGACGTGCGGCTCGCGATCGCAGAACACCTGGCGTCGACCCTCGGCGACAGGTTCACTCCCCCGCAGTTGTTGCGAGACATGGTTGCTCGCGGCGACATCGGGCGCAAGTCCGGTCGCGGCTTTCACGATTGGACGAACGCATGACGGTACGGTTCGACGTCGCCGACGGCTTGGCGACCATCACCCTCGCGCGCCCCGACGCACACAATGCTCTCGACGTCATGACGAAAGTCGGGCTGTTGTCGGCAGTGCAGAACGCCGCCGCCCCCAGCGTGCGCGCCGTGCTGATCACCGCGGAAGGCAAGAACTTCTGCGTGGGCCAGGATCTCGGTGAGCACGTCGCCGCGCTCGAGGCCGATCCCGCGACAGCGATGGATACCGTCGGCGAACACTACAACCCGGTGATCCGAGGACTGGCAGCGCTCGAGGTTCCGATCGTCGTCGCCATCCCCGGCGCATGTGTCGGTGCCGGGCTCGGGATCGCACTGGCCGGCGACATCCGGGTTGCGGGCACCAAGTCCTCGTTCGCGACAGCGTTCACCGGCATCGGTCTGGCCAGCGATTCGGGACTGAGCTATGCACTGGTCGAGGCGCTGGGCTCCAGCCGTGCCGCGGGGCTGATGCTGCTCGGCGACAAGGTCACCGCCGCCCAGGCCCTCGACTGGGGTCTGGTGCACCGGGTCGTCGACGACGCCGACGTCCTGGAGACCGCACGCACGCTGGCCGCCTCCCTCGCGGCCGGCCCCACTCTGGCCTACAAGCAGGTCAAGTCGCTGATCGCTCGATCCGGACTGTCCGATGCCCTGGACCGCGAGGCTGCGGCTCAGACCGCACTGGGACAGACCGTCGACCACAAAGCTGCCGTCGACGCGTTCCTGAACAAGACGAGAGCCTCCTTCGTCGGCAGGTGAGCGGGAGTGGAGCCTGCGGAACGACCCATGTGAACAGAAACTCGACCCCTGCTACGAAGTTTCACGCACGTGCGGCGTAGCCGCTCTTGTGCACGGGGTCACTTCCAGGCATACTGGTTACCAACCGATCATTCGGTAATGAAAGTAGGACTTATGACCACGTCAAACACTCTGTCCGCCGAAACGCTGCAGGACGGGTTCGACGAGACCATCGCCCGCGAGCAGCGCGTCGAGCCTCGCGACTGGATGCCCGACGCCTATCGCAAGTCACTCATCCGTCAGATTGCCCAACATGCTCACTCCGAGATCATCGGCATGCAGCCGGAGGGCAACTGGCTCACCCGCGCACCGTCGCTGCGCCGCAAGGCGATCCTGATGGCCAAGGTGCAGGACGAAGCCGGCCACGGTCTCTACCTCTACTCGGCGGCCGAGACGCTCGGAGCAGACCGTGCCGACCTGACGGTCAAGCTCATCGAGGGCAAGCAGAAGTACTCCTCGATCTTCAACTACCCCACCCTGACGTATGCCGACGTCGGCACCATCGGCTGGCTGGTCGACGGCGCAGCGATCTGCAATCAGGTTCCTCTGTGCCGCAGCAGCTTCGGACCGTATGCCCGCGCCATGATCCGCGTGTGCAAAGAAGAGTCCTTCCACCAGCGCCAGGGCTACGAACTGCTCGCGACGATGATGCGCGGCACCGACGAACAGCGCTCCATGGTCCAGGAGTCGGTGAACCGCTGGTGGTGGCCGGCACTGATGATGTTCGGTCCGCCGGACGACGAGTCGCCCAACACCGAGCAGTCCATGAAGTGGGGCATCAAGCGCCACACCAACGACGAACTGCGCCAACGCTTCGTCGACATGTCGATTCCGCAGGCGAAGGCACTGGGCGTCACGTTCCCGGACCCGGATCTGAAGTGGAACGAGGAGCGCAAGTCGCACGATTTCGGTGAGCCCGACTGGTCCGAGTTCATGCAGGTCATCAAGGGCAACGGAGCCTCCAACATCGAGCGCGTCGCGAACCGGCGCGCAGCCCACGACGGCGGAGCCTGGGTCCGCGAGGCCGCGACCGCATTTGCCGAAAGGAACGCAGCATCATGACACGCCCTGAAGAAGCCCAGTTCACCGCAGAGGGCGGCCACGGCGCAGTACCCACCGAGAACGTGCCGGTCGAGCCGAAAAGGGAAGCAGTCAAAGCTGATTGGCCGTTGTACGAGGTGTTCCTGCGCGGCAAGCGCGGCCTGAACCACGTCCACGTCGGATCACTCCACGCCGCCGACGACCACATGGCCCTACGGCACGCTCGCGACGTCTACACCCGCCGCAACGAGGGCGTCAGCATCTGGGTGGTTCCGTCCAATTCGATCGTCGCGTCGTCGCCGTCGGAAAAGGATCCGTTCTTCGCCCCGAGCGGCGACAAGGTGTACCGCCACCCGACGTTCTACGAGATCCCCGACAATGTCCCCCACATGTGAGACCCACTCCGCTGCACCACCATCGATCCGAGGACACGCACTCATGACCGATCACGACAACGCCTATGAGGGCCTCGTCGACGAGGACTCGCACGGGCAGTGGGCATTCGGTACCAGTTTCGACGACCCACTGGCCGGGGTCGACACCACCGTTCCCGACGACGTCGACCTCGAAGCCCTTGCCGCGTACTGCCTCATGCTCGGTGATGACGCGCTGATCAGCTCGCAGCGCCTAGCCCAGTGGAGCACCCGTGCGCCCGAGCTCGAAGAGGAAGTGGCGCTGGCCAACGTCGGCCTCGACCTGCTCGGGCAGGCACGCCTACTCCTGGCCCGTGCCGCAGCGGCGGATTCTGCAACCGTGCCGTTCATCTCGGACACCTCACCCGCACCGGCCGAGGATGCACTGGCGTTCTTCCGCGACGAGGCCGATTTCCGCAACGTCCGGCTCACCGAGCTCGACAACGGCGACTTCGCGAAATCGCTGGTTCGCCTGCTGGTGTTCTCGACGTGGCGACTCGCCGTGTTCACTCGTCTGCAGGATTCCCGCGATCCGGTCCTCGCGGCGGTGGCGAACAAGGGCGTCAAAGAACTGACCTACCACCGTGATTACTCGGCTCGCTGGGTCGTCACTCTGGGCTGCGGTACCGACGAATCGAAGCGACGCGTCCGCGATGCCGTCACTCGAATCTGGCCGTACGTCTCCGAGCTGTTCCTTCCCACGGACGAGGAGATCGCCCTGGCGAAGGTCGGCGTTGCCGTCGATCCCCGTGATGTGCGCGAGGAGTTCGATTCCGTTCTGGCACAGGTGCTGCACGCAGCCGAACTGGAAGCACCCGAGGGCAAGTCGGTCGGCACCATCGGCGGCCGCGGTGGTCGTCGCGGCATTCACACCGAAGCCTTCGGCCCCCTCATCGCCGAGATGCAGGTCGTGGCCCGCGCGCATCCGGAGGGGGTCTGGTGACAACGATGGAACTGTCGGCTCGCGAGATCGCCGCCACCGTCATGGACCCCGAGATGCCACTGCTCACTCTCGACGACCTCGGCGTCCTGCGCGACGTCGAGGTGCGCGAGGACGGCAGCGTGCTCGTCACCATCACGCCGACGTACTCCGGATGCCCGGCCATGGCAACGATGCGGGACGACATCGCGCACAAGCTCACCGATCACGGCTACTCGAATGTCGAGATCGTCACGAGTCTGACCCCCGCCTGGAGTACCGACTGGATCTCCGAGGACGGCCTGCGCAAGCTTCGCGAATCCGGTTACTCCGTGCCAGGTCCCGCGCCGGCGCGCACGAGCGGACCGGTACCGCTGACCCTCACCGTGAAACCACGGCAGATCGCCTGCCCGCAATGCAGTTCCGCGAACACTCGGCTCACGTCCGAATTCGGTGCCACCCTGTGCAAAGCGCAGTACCGGTGCGACGACTGCCTCGAACCCTTCGACCACGTCAAGGAAATCTGATGACCGTCACCGCCGAGCCCGTACAGAAGAACGTGCGCAACAAGCCTTTTCACACGCTGACCGTCGCCGACGTAGAGTCACTGTGCGACGACGCAGTGGCCGTCACCTTCGATGTGCCCGAACACCTGACGGAGGAGTTCGACTTCCGGCCTGGCCAGTCACTGATGCTCAGCCGCACCGTCGACGGCGTCGAACATCGCCGCTCCTACTCCATCTGCGCCCCGGCCGGTGCCCGTCCCCGCGTCGGCGTACGCGAAGTCTCCGACGGCTTGTTCTCGTCCTGGCTCGTCCACGAGGTCAAGGCCGGTGACCGCATCGACGTGCAAGGTCCGACCGGTAACTTCCACGCCGATCCCGCTCAGGCGGGCAGGCACGTACTCATTGCCGCCGGTTCCGGCATCACCCCGATGCTGTCGATCGCCGCCTCCGTTCTCGCCAACCCCGACGCAGAAGTGGTTCTGCTGTATGGAAATCGGCGGACACGCACGGTGATGTTCGCCGAGGAGATCGCGGACCTCAAAGACCAGTACGGCAGCCGATTCGACGTCATCCATGTGCTGTCCCGAGAGCCCCGCGAGGTCGAACTCTTCAGCGGCAGGCTCGACGCGGATCGACTGCGCGAGATCCTGAACACCGTCGTCGCGACCCCGGACATCGATCATTTCTGGTTGTGCGGTCCGTTCGGCATGGTCACCGATGCCCAACAGGTTCTCGGAGACCTCGGTGTGGAGAAGACCAGCATTCACGCCGAACTCTTCTACGTCGACGACGTACCTCCGCCGCAGGAGAAACACCGCGAGCCCGGTATCACCGGACCCAGCAGTGAGGTCACGATCATCCTCGATGGCCGGGAGGTGAAAGGCGCTCTGCCGCAGAACGAATCGATCTTGGATTCGGCCGAGCAGCTGCGCTCCGATCTTCCCTTTGCGTGCAAGGGCGGCGTGTGCGGCACCTGCCGCGCGAAGGTGACCGTCGGCGACGTCGACATGCGCCGCAACTACGCCCTCGAGGACAACGAGGTCGACGCCGGCTTCGTTCTCACCTGCCAGACCTTCCCCGTCAGCGACACCGTGACCGTCGACTTCGACGCCTGAGACCGAGAGAACCATCATGACCAGTGTGCTGTCCGCCCCCACAGACACCCCCGACATCGAGTTCGCCTCTCGGGACCGCATTTCCACGCTGCAGTTGGAGCGCCTGCGATGGTCGCTGCAGCACGCGTACGACAACGTTCCGCACTACACGAAGGCCTTCGACGACGCCGGGGTGCACCCCAGCGATCTGAAGGATCTGTCGGATCTGTCGAAGTTCCCGTTCACCGCCAAGAAGGACCTGAGGGAGAACTACCCGTTCGGGATGTTCGCGGTGCCGCAGAACCAGGTGTCGCGCATCCACGCGTCCTCGGGCACCACCGGCAAAGCCACGGTCGTCGGCTACACCGCGAACGACATCAGCAACTGGGCCGACCTGATAGCCCGCAGCCTGCGTGCCGGTGGCGTGAAGCCGTCGGACAAGGTGCACGTGGCCTACGGATACGGGCTGTTCACCGGCGGCCTCGGCGCGCACTACGGGGCAGAACGGCTGGGCTGCACCGTCATCCCGATGTCCGGTGGTATGACCGACCGCCAGATCCAGCTGATCGAAGACTTCGAGCCCGACGCCATCATGGTGACGCCGTCGTACATGCTGACCATCGTCGATGCAATGGTCAAGAAGGGCATCGATCCGGCGAAGACGTCGCTGAAGACGGGCGTCTTCGGTGCGGAGCCCTGGACCGAGGAGATGCGCAAGGAGATCGAGAAGACCCTCGACATGGACGCCGTCGACATCTACGGCCTGTCCGAGGTGATGGGGCCGGGCGTCGCGATGGAATGCGTCGAAACCAAGGACGGATTACACATCTGGGAGGATCACTTCTACCCGGAGGTCATCGATCCGGTGACCGGCGAAGTCCTGCCCGACGGCGAGGAGGGTGAATTGGTGTTCACATCCTTGTCGAAGGAAGCGATGCCGATCATCCGGTACCGCACGCGCGATCTGACGCGACTGCTGCCCGGCACGGCCCGCACCATGCGCCGCATGCAGAAGGTCACCGGCCGCACCGACGACATGATCATTCTGCGAGGCGTGAACCTCTTCCCGACGCAGATCGAGGAGCTGATTCTCACCGTTCCCGTTCTGGCACCGCAGTTTCAGTGCGTCCTCGAACGCGCCGGCCGCATGGACTCGATGACCGTTCTGGTGGAGGCCCGTCCCGACGCCCCGCTCGACGCACATCCGATTGCGGCAGCGACACTGAAGAAGTTGGTCAAGGATCGCATCGGAGTCAGCATCGGAGTCGACGTCGTCGCCCCGGCTGCGCTGGAGCGTTCCATCGGCAAGGCACGACGTTTGATCGATAACAGACCGGCTGTCTGAACCTCCAGATCAGATCCCCAGCGAACCCGCCAGTGTCGGCCAGCTCTTGGGCAACTGGTCCACCCAGTACGGCCACGAGTGGGTTCCGGTCTCGGTGAAGTCGAATGTCGCCGGGATGTTCAACTGACCGAGCCGGTCCGCGAGTCGGTGGGTGCAGTAGTTCGCGCCCACCTCGATGAGGCCGCCGACCACGACGACGTCCAATGCCGATGGGCTGTCGAAGCTCTCGTGCGGTCCCGGTGCGCCGGTTCCCACCGACACGTACACGTCGGTGCCGCGCAGACTCTCGGCATCGACGACCGAATCGTGTTCTGCCCACTCAGGATCGAAGGGACCACCCCACATGTTGTCGGCATTGCCACCGAAGGCTCCGACGATTGCCCGAATGCTGGCCTGGCCCAACGGTTCCGAGGACGCGAAGCATCCACTGTACGACGCCACCCCGGAGTAGACGTCCGGATTGCGCGCGGCCAGCATCATGGCCGACTGAGCGCCCATCGACAGTCCCGCAATGGCATTGCGCCCGTTGCCGTCCACTGCCGCGTCGATCAGCGGCGGCAGTTCCTCGGTCAGGAACGTCTCCCACTGATACCGGCCGAGTTTGGGATCGTCGCGCTGCCAGTCGGTGTAGAAGCTCCCGGGGCCGGCCAACGGCAGCACCACGTTGACGTTCTTGTCTGCGAAGAACTCTGCCGCGCCGCCCTTGCGGAGCCACATGCTGTTGTGCGGATCTTCCTCGCCGATGCCGCTGAGCATGTACAGCGTCGGACGAGGTCCGGCCTTCACGGCAGGAGTCAGCACCTGCACCTCGACGACGCCGCCCATGGCAGGCGAGTCCACACTGAGCGTGCGCAAGGTGTCCGACGCGATGGCGGTGCCCACGATGCGAGCAGTGGCGACAGGCTCCGCAGCAGCTACGCCGATGGACGACAACGACAACGCCGCGGCGACGACGAACGGGGTGAAGATGCGTCGACGACGCATGGCGATCCTCTCGGGATGTGTTTGCGGGGAAACAGCGAATCGACACGGAGCATCGCACAGGTTCGGACGGGATAGAACGTCGAACGCGAAGTTCTCCGAATCGGACCGACCGGAACTTTGTTCACGCCGCAGAACCGGTCCATTCTCCCTTTTCAGCAGCAACTTTCGAGCCCGGCATCGGGTTCGACCCCAACAGTTAGTGCACTAACCATTAGGGTACGAAGCAAATCTGGTAGCCTGGATTTCGTGACCACCACCGAGGATCCACTGGCGCTCGATCGGCAAGTCTGTTTTGCGCTCGCCGTCGCCAACCGTGCCGTTCTGTCGGTGTACCGGCCACTACTCGAGCCGATGGGTCTCACGCATCCGCAGTATCTGGTGATGCTGGCACTATGGGGCGAGTCGCCGTTGTCGGTCAAGGCCATCGGATCGGCGTTGCAGCTCGACTCCCCTACGCTCTCACCGCTGCTCAAGCGTCTGGAATCGATGGGCTTGCTGTCCCGCACGCGAAGTCCGGAGGACGAACGCGTTCTCCTCGTCGCGCTCACCCCGGCCGGGGCCGCCCTGAGAAGCAAGGCCGAGAAGATCCCGCCCGCCGTCGTGAAGAAGCTCGGCGCCTCGTTGGCCGAGCTGGACGATCTTCGACGCGTTCTCACCCGAGTCAACGACGCGGCCATCGCAGCAGGAGCACTGTCATGAACGACAACCGCAACCGTCCCTCCTTCGGCCAGTGGCTGGGTTACGCCGTCCTCGGCCGCAAACTGCCGGACTCACAACAGGATTGGGTGCGACGCGACCTCGTCGGACCCGGTGCCACGCCGCGTCACATCCTGCGGTCGATGATTCCCTTCCTGCCGATCTTCATCGGATTTTTCGTCCTGTTCCCCGGAGCGATCTGGCTACGCGCCTCGATGGTGCTGCTCAGTTTGCTGCTCGCACTGTTCTACACCGCCGCATACATGGACCAAAATCGCGCTCGTCGCCTCGAAATCCACGGTCTACCAGCTGATCTGAAGAGTGCGAAGAAGACGGCCGAAATGGAACGCGAGCGCGAGAACTACCGCCGCAATCACTGACCCTCGCGGCCCAGCCCGGCAGTGAAATCGTCGGCGATCATCTTTGCCAGGTCGCGGGTTTTGCGGTTGGTGTTCTGCGACAGCTCGGTCAGCCGCGCGAAAGCCGCGTCCGCATCGATGCGATACACCGACATCAAGATTCCCACGGCCCGACCGATGGCTGCGCGGGTATCGAGAGCAGTGCGTAGCGTCGCGGTCTGGTTGTCGCTTTCTTCGATCAACTGCTCCCGCATGCGGGAGAGTTCGAGGTGCACCCGAACCCGAGCCACCAGCTCACGATCGTGGAACGGTTTGACGATGTAGTCGTCGGCACCGCGGCCCAAGCCGTCGAGCACGAAGTCGGTTCCCGCGCGCGCAGTCAGCAGGATCACCGGCACTCGCTGCAGTACGGTATCGCGGCGAATGTCGTCGACGAGTTCCAGTCCGCTGCGGCCGGGCAACATGACGTCGGTGAGCACCAGTCCCGGTGCCGACGAGCGCGCGCGATCGAGCGCGGACTCCACGTCCCCCGCGGTCGTGACGGTCCAGCCTTCGTCCGTCAGGAGCCGGACGAGGTAGTTACGCATGTCGATGTTGTCTTCGACGAGCAGGACGTCCGCGCGGTCGACGGCGGCCGATGCCGACTCGGCCGGGGCGAAGATCGCCGATACCGAATCGGCGGTGGTGACCGGTCGATCCACTGATTCGGTCGATTCCACCGGCCGTCGTGGTACCACCACTGTGAAGGTGCTGCCGATGCCCACCTCGCTGTCCACGTCGATCCGCCCGTCCAGGGCCGTGATCAGATCCGATACGAGGGCAAGGCCTATTCCGGACCCCTCGATGCTGTGCGCACCGGACCGCTCGACCCGGTGGAACCGATCGAATATCCGAGACAGATCGGCCTCGGGAATGCCCAGACCGGTGTCTGCGACGACCAATCGAATCGAGTCCGCGTCGGTGACGAGGCGAACGGAGACGCGGCCTGTCGGGGTGTATTTGACGGCGTTCGCGACCAGGTTGAACACCACCTTCGACCACATCTCGCCGTCGGTGAGAACCACGCCGCTCTCGGCCGCGTCGATCGCGAGCTCGAGGCCCTGATCCGACGCGACCGCCGCGAACATCGACGCGCAGTCCCGTGTCACGGCCGCCAAGTCCGTGGGTTCGAGGTCAGCGCGCAGCCGCCCGGCGTCGGCACTGACGATGTCGAGCAGATCGTCGACGAGACGCCGGAGCCGAGCGGACGCGCGATGCACCACGTCGAGTGCGTCCCTGTCGGAATCGGTCAGGGTCGAGGTCGTGCTCTGGCGCACGGAGTCCAACGGGCCGGCGAGCAGGGTGAGGGGAGTGCGAAACTCGTGCCCCACGTTCTCGAGCAGTCGAGTCTTGGCCTCGTCCGCCTCGGCCAGCGCCGCCACCCGGCGTCGTTCCATCTCGAACGCGTGCGAGGCGGTCAGTGCCGTGGACATCCGCTCGGCCACCGCTACGAAGAACGAGGTGGCGGAGTCGTCGCGGGCCCGTAGTGAGTCGACTCCGACCAACAAGGCTCCGATGGGCCGGACGCGACCGGCGAGCGTCAGTGGAACGATCACCGCATTCGCGACCGTTCCGTCCACGTCGACGCTCGCAAGGTGCGCCCGCCCGTCCGAGACCTCGGTCACGGCGGCGAGATCCCAGGTCGCTGCCTCACAGCCGGGGGCACCCGATGTCGCGATGTGGTCGAGTTCTCCGTCGTCGGCGAGATCGCGTCGCAGGTACGCAGCCACCAGCGGGAACTCTCGGGGTTCCTCGCCGAGTGCGTCGACCGCGGCGCGGCAGATTCCGACCGGACCGCCGCTGTCGTCGCCGGTCAGCGATCCCAGGGCGAGAAGCGCGTGCATACGGCGCTCACCGAGCACCTGCATCGTCACCTCGGTCGTGGCCACGAAGACGCCGAGCACGGCGTCACCGGGCCCGAAGATCGGGCTGTACGAGAAGGTCCAGTACGTCTCCTCCGGGTAGCCGTAGCGCTCCATGACGAACAGCTGCCGAACGCCGTGCACTGCCTCACGACCGTCCATCACCTGCGCGCACAGGCCGCCGACGTAGTCCCACATCTCGGACCAACATTCGTGTGCCGGCTGCCCGACAGCGTCCGGAAACTTGTCGCCGAGAAAATCGGTGTAGGTGTGATTGAAAATCTGTACCAGGCGGGGCCCCCACCAGATCAGCATCGGAATCGTCGACGGCATGACAGTGCGAATGGCCGTCACCAGCTCTGACGGCCACTGCTCCACCGGACCGAGTGCGGTCGCGGCCCAGTCGAGCTCTCGGAACCGACGGTCGGTCGTGTTGTCTCCCGGAAACAGCTCTTCCAACCGAGCAGAACCGTTCTGCATGTAGGGGGAATCCATCGCATCGTCCTTCGCTGCCTGCGTCCCACAGGCACACGGCGGGCGCAATCTCGACGTCTACCCTAGCCGAACGCGAGATGTGCAGGCGTTTCGTGTGCGTGCAGCGGGGGTACTGGGCCGAGCATGCCCTCCTCATCCAGTCTCCCCTACCCCTTGGGAGTCTCGCGTCTGTCCGACGACGGTGCCAACTTCGCCGTCTACTCCGAAACAGCGGACTCGGTGTCCGTGGTCGTACTGAACGACGACGGAACAGAACGCAGTACAACACAATTGGCGCTACGAACCGGCCATGTGTTCCACGATCTCGTGCCCGATCTGAAGCCCGGAGTTCGCTACGGCCTGCGTGTCGACGGCCCCTGGGACCCTGCCTCGGGCCTGCGGCACAACCCGGCGAAGCTGCTTCTCGACCCGTACGCCACCGCCGTCACCGGCCAGGTCGATTGGAACGAAGCGGTGTTCTCGCACCTGCATGCCGAGCCGGAGACCCGCAACGACGCGGATTCGGCTCCGTTCATGCCGTATTCCGTTGCCGTGCAATCGAACTTCGACTGGTCCGGCGATGAAGCGCCACGTACCCCGCTGGATCGAACAGTCGTCTACGAGGTGCATGTCAAGGGCTTCACTGCTACCAATCCGGATGTGCCCGAGGATATTCGAGGCACCTACGCAGGTCTGGCACACCCGGCCGCGATCGCGCATCTCAAGCGCATCGGAGTCACGGCGGTGGAGTTGCTGCCGATCCACCAGTTCGTTCAGGATTCTCATCTCCTCGAGGAAGGCCGTCGTAACTACTGGGGCTACAACTCCATCGGTTTCTTCGCCCCGCACAACGAGTACAGCAGCAGCGGCGACACCGGTGGCCAGGTCGACGAGTTCAAGGCTCTGGTCAAGGCCATGCACGAGAACGGTATCGAGGTCATCCTCGACGTCGTCTACAACCACACGGCCGAGGGCAACCATCTCGGACCGACGCTCTCGCTCAAGGGAATCGACAACGGCTCGCACTACCGCCTCGTCGACGACGACCGGAGCGCGTACTACGACACCACCGGCACCGGCAACAGCCTCAACGTCGGCCATCCCGCCGCGCTGGCGCTGATCTTGGACTCGCTCCGGTACTGGGTCACGGAAATGCACGTCGACGGATTCCGCTTCGACCTCGCCAGCACCTTGACGCGTCAGGATTCCGATCTGGACGTACACAGCGCGTTCCTCAGCCTCGTGCATCAGGACCCGACGCTCGCTCCGGTCAAACTCATCGCCGAGCCGTGGGACACCCAGGGATACCAGGTGGGCGGCTTCCCAGCCCGTTGGTCGGAGTGGAACGGCAAGTTCCGCGACGACGTACGTGACTTCTGGCGTGGCGAGAGCGGCGCACTGTCGGCACTCGCGCAGCGCGTCACCGGCAGCCCCGACGTCTACGAGAGCACCAGGCGACCGACGTTGGCGAGCGTCAACTTCATCACTGCCCACGACGGCTTCACGTTGGCCGACCTCAATTCGTACGACGAGAAGCACAACGAGGAGAACGGCGAGGACAGTCAGGACGGCGAGTCGGACAACCGTTCCTGGGGTTGCGGTGCCGAGGGGCCGACCGACGACGAGGGCATCAACGCCCTGCGGGCCCGGCAGCAGCGAAATCACCTTGCGACCCTGCTTCTTTCGGCCGGTGTCCCGATGATTCTCGGCGGCGACGAGCTGGGCCGGACGCAGAACGGCAACAACAATGCGTACTGCCAGGACAACGAGGTCTCGTGGTTCGACTGGAGCACGGCAGACCAGGATCTCATCGACTTCACCACCCAGCTGATTGCTCTGCGCGACGAGCACCCGGCACTGCGCCCCACATGGTTCCGCCACGACAGCGATTCTGCCGAGGAGGGTGCCGGACCGGACACCGTCGACTTCTATCGCGCCGACGGCGAGAAGTTGTCCGACGACGACTGGTCCGACGGCAATGCACACAGCATTCTGATCCTCATGCGCGCCGGTGAAGGCGACGCGTCGTTCGCGTGGATGGTCAACGCCTCCCCGGCAACCGTCGAATTCACGTTGCCGGAGGGGCATTGGACTCAGTCCATCTCCAGCGATCCGGATCAGGCCTACGAGGCGGGCGGGCCGTCGATCCTGATCCGCGAACATTCGTTCACGTTGCTGCAGGGCTGATACAGCACCGACAATGCAATGGCGGCGGTCCTCATCACGAAGACCGCCGCCATTGCTCGGTTCAGCTCACTCCGGCGCGTACGTCCGGTTCCCCGAGCCATGCGCCCGGGGACCTCACACCCTTTTTGCCGGGTGAGCGCATGCTCTCGGAGGCGAGAACGGGCGCGCACTCTGTAATGGGGGCGCGCACTTCGATTGGGTCGACCCGGTGAGGTAGCACCGACGCTGCGGCGCTACCTCACCGAACCACTCGACTGAGACGCTCAGCTCACCCCGGCGCGCACGTCCGGTGCCCCGAGGCGGGCGGCATCGGCGGTGTCGTCGTCGGGCTGCTGCTGCGAATCCCGTTCTGCCAGAACCCGAAGCCGATAGTGCTCGATTTCCTCGGCAACGTGCGTCTCGTCCCATCCCAGGATGGGTGCCACCAGCCGGGCCACCTCTTCGGCGGCCGCTTCACCGCGATCGGGTACCTCGATGGAGATGCGGGTACGCCGGGTGAGGATGTCCTCGAGATGCTGCGCACCTTCGTGACTCGCGGCATAGACCACCTCGGCCTTCAGGTACTCCGGTGCGCTCTCGAGAGGCTTACCGAGCTCCGGATCGGCATCGATCAGGTTGATGAGTTCGCCCATCAGAGTGCCGTACCGACCGAGCAGATGCTCGACGCGTGAGACGCGCATACCGGTACGTTCGGCCGTGAGCGCACGGGAGTTGAACGCGCCGAGGTAGCCGTCGGCACCGACGAGCGGAATGTTCTCGGTAACGCACTTCGGTACTGTGCGCTCGAGTCCGTGTACCGCGGAATCGACTGCGTCCTTGGCCATCACGCGGTAGGTGGTGTACTTGCCGCCCGCGATCACGGTCAGCCCACGAACCGGACTGGACACCGCATGCTCCCTCGAAAGGGTGCTGGTGGAATCGGATTCGCCGTACAGCAGCGGCCGGAGACCCGCGTACACCCCCACCACGTCGGCCCGATCCAGCGGATCGGCCAGCAGCTTGTTCACGTGACCGAGGATGTAGTCGATATCGCTCTGGCTCGCCGCAGGGTGCGCCAGATCGAGCTTCCAGTCGGTATCGGTGGTGCCGATGATCCAGTGACTGCCCCACGGGATGACGAAGAGCAGGCTCTTCTCGGTGCGCGTGATGATGCCGGTCGCACTGTTGATGCGGTTGCGCGGCACCACCAGGTGCACACCCTTGGACGCGCGGACCTGGAATTGCCCACGGCCACCGACCATCTGCTGCACCTCGTCGGTCCAGACACCCGCAGCGTTGATGACCTGCTTGGCCCGGACCTCGAAGGAGCGGCCCGTTTCGAGGTCGCTGGCCACGACACCGACAACCTTGTCGTCCTCCCGGAGGAAGCCGGTGACACGAGTGCTGTTGGCGCACAGTGCCCCATATGCAGCCGCGGTGCGCGCGATCATCATCGTGTGCCGAGCGTCGTCGACCTGACCCTCGTAGAACTTCACGGCACCACGAATCGCCGACCTCTTACCCGAGGGGAAGGACTCGAGTGTCTTCTTCTTGCCGAGGTGCTTGTGGTGACTCGGCACGCCGCGGCCGGCCCCCATGACGTCGTACACGCCGATGCCGAGCCCGACGTACGGCCGATCGATCACCTTTTCCAGCGGATAGATGAACGGCACTGGACGAGCAAGGTGCGGGCACAGCGTGTTCAGGACCAGCGACCGCTCTTTGAGGGCCTCGAACACCAGCGAGAAGTTGAACTGTTCGAGGTAGCGCAGACCGCCGTGGAAGAGCTTGCTGGAGCGGCTGGACGTACCGGCTGCATAGTCGCGCGCTTCGAGCAGACCCACCTTCAATCCGCGGGTCACCGCGTCGAGTGCCGTTCCTGCGCCGACGACGCCGCCGCCGATCACCAGGATGTCCAGCTCTTCGGCTTCCATCCGCGCGATCGCATCAGTGCGCGCGGTGGGACTCAAAGCTGTTGTGGTGGAACTCATTCTTCATCAACCCAATCGAGAGTACGTGTCACTGCTTTCTTCCAGCCGGCGTAGAGCTTCGCGCGCTGGTCTTCGTCCATGGACGGGGTCCATGTCTTGTCCTCCGCCCAGTTCTGACGGATGTCGTCCTCGCTCTCCCAGTATCCGACGGCGAGGCCGGCCGCGTATGCCGCTCCGAGAGCGGTGGTTTCGGCCACGACGGGACGCACCACGTCGACGTTGAGGATGTCGGACTGGAACTGCATGAGCAGCTCGTTGACCACCATTCCGCCGTCTACCTTCAGTACTTCGAGATCGACACCGGAGTCGGCGTTCATCGCCTCGATCACCTCGCGCGTCTGATAGGCGGTGGCTTCGAGCACGGCACGGGCCAGATGCCCCTTGTTGACGAACCGCGTCAATCCCACGATGGCACCGCGTGCGTCCGCGCGCCAGTGCGGGGCGAAGAGTCCGGAGAACGCAGGGACGAAGTACGCGCCACCGTTGTCGTCCACCGACCGTGCGTCGGTTTCGATGTCCGCGGCCGAGGAGATCATGCCGAGGTTGTCCCGCAGCCACTGCACCAGCGAGCCCGTCACCGCGATGGAACCTTCGAGCGCGTACACCGTCGGCTGCTCGCCGATCTTGTAGCAGACCGTGGTGAGCAATCCGTTCTTGCTCATGACCTTTTCGGTGCCGGTGTTGAGCAGCACGAAGTTGCCTGTGCCGTAAGTATTCTTGGCCTCACCGGGAGACAGGCAGGCCTGCCCGAAGGTGGCGGCCTGCTGATCGCCGAGGATTCCGGAGATCGGCACTCCGCGGAACGGCCCGCGCTCGCGGCCGGTGCCGTACACCTCGGAGCTCGAGCGGATCTCGGGCAGCATCGACGTCGGGATGCCCATGTCTGCACAGATGCTCTCGTCCCACTGCAGGGTATCGAGATCCATCAACAGCGTGCGCGAGGCGTTGGTCGGATCGGTGAAGTGCAACCCGCCGTCGGTACCGCCGGTCATGTTCCACAGCACCCAGGTGTCCATGTTGCCGAAACACAGTTCTCCTGCTTCGGCTTTCGCGCGTGCACCGTCGACGTTGTCGAGGATCCACTTGATCTTCGGGCCGGAGAAGTAGGTGGCCAGCGGTAGCCCGGTCTTGGCGGTGTACTTGTTCGCATCGCCGCCGCCCAGCGCAGTGGCGATGCGATCGGTACGGGTGTCCTGCCAGACGATGGCGTTGTAGATCGGCTTGCCGGTCTCACGCTCCCACACCAACGCCGTCTCACGCTGGTTGGTGATGCCCACCGCAGCGATGTCCTCGCGGGTCAGATCCGCAGCGGCCATGGCACCGGCCGCGACGGCGCGCACGTTGTCCCAGATCTCCGACGCGTCGTGCTCGACCCAGCCCGCCTGCGGAAAAATCTGTTTGTGTTCCTTCTGATCTACGGCGACGACGGTGCCCGCGTGATCGAAGATCATGCAACGCGAAGATGTGGTTCCCTGATCGATCGCGGCGACGTACTTTCCTTCGAACTCGCTCATGACTTTTCTCCTGTGGTCTGGGTGTCGGCTGGGAGTCGTGACGGCGCCTCGGGCGTCGAACCTTCTTGTTTGCGTAGGTTCTTTCCGATCAGCAGGTCGTACAGGAACACTCCTATCGGTCCGCCTACGAGAGGTCCGACGATCGGGACCCAGAAGTACAGGCCGCCGTATTGATCACGCCACGCTCCACCGTATCCGGTGACGTACGACGCCAGGCGAGGTCCGAAATCTCGGGCCGGATTGATCGCGTATCCGGCATTGGTCGCCCAGGCGAAACCGATGCCGACGACGATGAGACCGACGATCAACGGAGCCATGTTGGCCATCGGCGCGGTGCCGAGCGAATCGGTCACGGCCACGATGAGGAACAGCAGGATCGCCGTACCGATGATCTGGTCGATCAACGCCGAGCTCACACTGACCGGGAGCGTGCCGTTACCGGGCAGGGTGGAGAAGATCGTCTGAGTAGCCGTGGTGTGCCCCGGGTCCACTGCGTTGATCATGTCGTTGTAGTTCCAGCGCACCAGCAGAGCGGCCACGAAGGCGCCTGCGGTCTGCGCGAGGATGTAGGGCGCAACCATCTTCCAGCTGAATCCGCGGAAGAGCGCGAAGGTTATCGTCACCGCCGGGTTGAGGTGTGCGCCGGTGATGCGACCGGCGACGTAGATACCGAACATCACGCCCAGACCCCACGACCAGGCGATGGCGTCGTGGCCGCCGAGGCTGCCCGATTCACCGCCCGAGACGACCTGCGCGACGACGCCGACGCCGAAAAGAATAAGAATCATGGTTCCGGCGAACTCGGCAGCCATGTGCGCCGGCAGTCCCCATTCCGGTTCCTTACGAGCCATTGTGTAGCCTCCGCAAAGTTGGTGATGCACGCCACATTGCGTGCTGTTCGCCACGGTAGACGCGCTGCACTGCGTTGCACAGCTGATGCACATATGTGCAATTCGGTCGTACACTGGGGTCGGTGACAGACTCCGACATCACTCTCGAATCCGACCTTCGTACCGGCCACGCCACCCAGGCGGCCCGCCTGTACTACTTCCAGGACATGACGATGGCGGCGATCGGTCGTGAGCTGGGGGTCTCTCGGTCGACGGTCTCACGACTGATCACCTTCGCGCGGGCGTCGGGACTGGTGGAGATCAAGATCTCGACACCGCTCGGACAGGCTCCGCGAATCGAGCGTGCGTTCGCCGATCTGTACGACATCCGTGCACACGTCGTCCCCGTGTCGGAGACGGTGGACGAGTTGCAACGCCTCGATCGGGTGGCCACATTCGCCGGCCGATTGTTGACGTCGTTCTTCGAGTCCGACATGGTGATGGGCGTCGCCTGGGGAACGACCGTCAGCGCCGTCAGCCGCAAGCTGGCACCCAAGAGGACCCACAACTCGACGGTCGTGCAGCTCAACGGAGCAGCCAACACCCGTACCACCGGCGTCTCCTACGCAAGCGACATCATCAAGACGTTCGCCGACGCCTATGGCGCGGTAGCACAAGGCTTTCCGGTTCCCGCCTTCTTCGATTACCCCGAGACCCGCCGACACCTGTGGCGTGAACGAAGTATCAAACGAGTACTCGAACTGCAGGATCGGATGAATCTGGCGGTGTTCGGCATCGGCGTCATGAGCGGACCCGTACCGAGCCACGTCTACAGCGCCGGCTATCTCGAACCCGACGACGGTGCCGAACTTCGACGCGACGGCGTCGTCGGAGACATCGCCACGGTGTTCCTACGTTCGGACGGCAGTTACGACCGCATCGCGCTGAACGACAGGTCCAGTGGGCCGAGCCTCGACCGACTCAAAGCCGTCCCGCGACGAGTCGCCATCGTGGCCGGGGAGTCCAAGCTCGAGGCCCTCACCGCGGCCCTGCGCGGTGGACTGATCACCGATCTGGTGATCGACGACATCAGCGCCGCGAACCTGGTGTTGCGCACGCGAATCTGAGCTTGACGACCGGAACCGATCACCCTTTTTGTCGGGTGCGCGCATGTTCTCGAGTCTGAACACGGGCGCGCACTCGGCAAATAGGGCGCGCACTCGCAATCTGCTCCTGCCCCCATGAGTGAGCTGCGTCTCATATTTCTGGTGGTGATATGTGCATCTCACAAGCAGCCGTGAAGTAGTAAGTGTGACGTCATGTACCACTAAAGTTCGCGGCATGGTTGACGCTCTCGATCCGCACCTCCCGTGACCGGCGCCCCCTCGCCGATACAGAACCGGCTCCTCGGAATTGCTCTCGTCGTACTCATCGTCGTGTTCGTCGGGTGGAGCGTCACCTCGTACAACAAGACGTTTCATGACGTCGTCACCGTTTCCCTGGAGACCGACAGCGTCGGCAACGCGCTCCCCCGCAATGCCGATGTCAAGGTGCGCGGCATGATTGTCGGCGAAGTTCGATCGGCGACGACGACCGACGGGGTCGTCACCTCCGAGCTGGCGATCGAGCCGGACATGGCCGCGATGATCCCGTCCAACGTCACCGCGCGGCTGCTCCCCAAGACATTGTTCGGCGAGCGGTACGTGTCGCTGATCCTTCCGGACGGGGCTCCGGCCTCGCCCATCGGTGACGGAACCGTCCTGAAGCAGGATCGCAGCGGCAACGCCATCGAGGTCGGGCAGCTGCTCGACGGCTTGTTGCCGTTGCTTCGCGCTGTGCCGCCGCAGGACCTGTCGAACACGCTCGGCGCGCTGGCCCAGGGTCTGAGCGGTCGGGGCGAGGAACTCGGCCTCACCATCGACCGCCTGGAGAACATCTTTGCCGGGCTCAACACCGAACTCCCCGCGATCCAGCAGGATCTACGTGGCCTCGCCGATGTCTCGCAGACGTACTCCGATGCCGCCCCGGAGTTGATCAACGCGCTGGACAATCTGCGGACCACCGGCAACACCGTCGTCGAGAAACGTCCGGCCCTCGAGAGTTTGTACTCCTCGCTCACGTCGGCCTCGAACACGACGGCCGATTTCCTGGCGGCGAACTCCGCACAGTTGATCGGCCTGGCCGCGAACTCACGCGAGGCGCTCGAGGTGTTCGCCGAATTCTCCCCGGCCCTCGGCTGCACCGTCTCACAGTTCGCCGAGGGTGCCAGGCGCGGCAAGATTCTGCTCGGCGACGGTGACGAGTACCCCGGCATCAACGTGTCGATGCCGTTGGTCAATCCGAAGGGGCGTTACCTGCCCAACCAGGACGAACCGAGGCTGTTCGAGCAGAACCGAGGCCCGAGCTGCTACTCGTCCCTCGATCGCTACGCCGGCGAGTACTTCCCTCAGTACCCGGGTGGTTCACCCAACGACGGCTCGTACCAGGTGCCGACCAGAAACCCGGGTCCGCAGAACGTTCCCGTCCTGCCTGCACCACAGCTCTCCCCCGTGCCCGCCTCCTACGCCGGGTCGATCACCGAGCAGCAGACGTTGGCCGTCATCTACGGTGGGGCCTCCGGAATCGAACCCGATGCGGTGCCGTCCTGGACCACGACGGTCGGCGCTCCTGCACTCAGAGGAACGCAGGTCACCTTCCATTAGCCCCTACTGATTGAATAGGGCGCATCCCCCGTCGACGAGCGCGGCGGGTAACGATTCAGGAGTACATATGTCTGCCGATACGAACGCCGGGTTTTCGATTCAGTCCAGCAACGATGGCCGAGTGGCCGTCATTGCGGTGTCCGGCGAGCTCGATGTCACCACCGCACCGGCTCTCGCCACCGCTGTCGAAGCGCAGGTCGAGTCCGCGCCCTCGGCGTTGATCATCGACCTGTCGGCCGTTTCGTTCCTGGCTTCCGCCGCGATGACCGTGCTGGCGACGACGCAGAAGGATCACGGAGACACGCTGTCGTTCTCGGTTGTCGCCGACGGACCGACCACCAGCCGCCCGATCAAGCTGATGGGGCTCGACCAGGAATTCGCACTGCACGCCGATCTGGAGTCAGCGCGCGCCGCTCTCGACTGACGACACCCCGAGCGCCATGACCGCCGCGTCGTCCACCAGGCCGTCGCCGAAGCCGGTCAGCAACCTCCGCAGATGGTCGATCAAGTCGGCCGGCGCCGCGGGAGCGTGCTCGGTCGCGAACTCCAACAGGGCACCGTCGTCGTCGTAACGGCCCGTTCCCACTCGCGCCTCGGTCAGGCCGTCGGTGTAGAGCATCAGGGTGTCCCCGGCACCGAGCGTCACCGTGGCCGATACGAAGCGAGCGTTGCGGAGTATGCCCACCAGCTGCCCACCGATCATGTGCACGTAGTCCGCACTGCCGTCGGCACGAATCACCAACGGCGGCGGATGGCCACCACTGGCCATGCACACCTCGAATCCCTCGGCGCAGCGGCTCAGAACACCGAACACCGCCGTGCAGAATTGCGCGTCGTTCTCGCGAAACTCTTGACGCAGAACCGAATCGAGGTTGTGCAGCACTGCAACCGGGTCGTGGTCGTATACCGCTGCCGCACGTAAGGTGTACCGCGTCAGCGATGTGACGGCTGCGGCCGATGCCCCTTTTCCGCACACGTCACCGAGGAAGAATCCCCACCGGTCGTCCGAGAGTGGGAACAGATCGTAGAAATCGCCGCCCACCTCGTCACTCGACGCCGCGTGATAGTGAGCAGCCGCGGTCATTCCCGACGGCGGCAGCAGACTCGGCGGCAGCAGCGATCGCTGCAGTGTCTTGGCGAGTAGCTCCGCTCGCGTGCGGGATTCGAGCAGTTCACGCTCGTAGGTGCGCCGATCGCGGGCATCGAGCGCTGTGATGCGAATCAGCACCGGTTTACCCGCATCGTCGGTCTTGACGTTCGCCGTCATGAAGACCGGCAGACGGCGACGATCCGACGTCACCAGATCGAGCGCAATGCCGTCGAGCTTGCCGTTCATCAGCAGCATCGGACCGAAGTGCGTCTCGTAATGGATGCGGCCCCCCACCGTGAGCAGCTCACCGAAATCGGTACCGAGCAGACCGTCGACCTCGTAGCCCAGCCAGGTTGCCAGCGTGCAGTTCAACCGCGCAATACGCATGTCCGGACGCACGGACAAATACCCACACGGTGCGTTCTCGTACAGATCCTCGACATCGAGGTCGTCGATCACGAGGGTTCCACGAAGTCCGCAATGGTCCGAGCGGTCACCTCGGGTGCGGTGATCTGCGGGCAATGGCCACTGACGTCGAGCGTCACCCGCACGCTCCCCGCGATGTGCTCGTGCACGTATCGGCCGACCTGCGGTGGGGCCAGTGTGTCGCGCGCACTGTCGATGATCAGCGTGGGCACCTGCACCCCCGGCAGATCTGCGCGATTGTCGGACAGAAAGGTGGTGCGCGCGAATACCCGAGCGCAGGCGGGATCGGTTCGGCACACACTCGCGGTCCACAAATTCTCGAGGTCAGGTCGATCCGGTGAGTTCACGACCACCGATGCCATCGACGCAGACCAGCCGAGGTAGTTGCTGTCCAGCGACTCGAGCAGTTCGTCGATGTCCTCGGCAGTGAAGCCGCCGCGATAGTCGCCGTCGTCGATGTAGCGCGGAGACGGAGTCAGCAGGATCAGCTTGGTGAACACCTCGGGCGCGGCGGTGGCAGCAAGCACGCCCATCATCGACGCCACCGAGTGACCGACCAACGTGACGTCCTTCAGCTCGAGCTCCCGAGCGATGTCGACCATGTCGGCGGCGAAGGCGCTCATATGCGAGTACTTCTCCGCGTCCCAGGCCGCCGGGTCCGCCGCACCGGCGCCCACGTGATCGAAGAGAACTATGCGGAAGCGTGGGGCCAGGATTTCGGTCACCGAACGCCACAGCGTCTGGTCGCACCCGAACCCGTGCGCCAGCATCACCACCGGTCCGCCGGGAGCCCCGACCACCCTGACGTTGTTCCTGGTTCTAGCGTTCACCCGCACAGTCTGTCATCTGCGTCCGAGTGCGTGGAGTGAGACTGCTTCGACCGGGTATGCACTCTGCCTACAGAAACGAGAAATATCATGCGAGTGCTGGTCACCGGCGCAACCGGATACATCGGGTCTCGGCTGATCCCCGTGCTCCTCGAGCAGGGCCACGACGTTCATGCGGCCATGCGCGATCCCGCCAAGAAGTCGCGGTTCGCGTGGGGTGCCCACGTCACCGCTGTGCACTTCGACCTCGACGACCACGAGACCTTCGACACCGCGACCGCCGACGTCGACGCCGTCGTCTACTTGGTGCACTCGATGGACGAGGGAGACTTCGTCGAGAAAGATCGACGTGCAGCTCAGTCCATGGCCGCGGCGGCAGAACGGAACGGTCTGCAAAGGATCGTTTACCTGTCCGGTCTCATTCCCGACGACGACACGCCCCTGTCCGATCATCTGCGCTCGCGACTTCAGGTCGAGGAGACATTCATCGACAGTTCCGTCGACGCCACCGTATTGCGCGCGGCGATCATCCTCGGTTCCGGATCGACCTCGTTCGAGCTGGTACGGCGCATGACCGAGCGTCTACCGCTCACTCCGATACCGACGTGGATGCGCAGGCAGGTCCAGCCCATCGCCGTCGTCGATGTGGTCGCCATCATCGCTCGCGCGCTCGGCGAGACCGCGCGTCCGGGTTCGTTCGACATCGGCGGCACCGAGACGATGAGTTACCCGGAACTTCTACAGGCGTACGGCAGCGTCGCCGGCCTGCGCCGCGCCCAGATCCCGGTCCCGCTGTTGCCGACCGGATTGGTGGGCCGCGCCGTCGCGGTCATCACCGGTATGCCTCCCGGCACCGTGATCTCGTTGGTGGACAGTCTCACTCACGACATGGTGGTGCGTCGAGGCAACGCCGCAACGGAGGTATTCGCCGACCCGAATACCACGCTGATGAGCGTCCGAGAAGCCCTGCAACGTTCCATCACAGTGGTGGCCGACGAGGGTACCGACGCCCACGCCGATCCGCAGGCCTCCGCCGACACCGATCCCGACTGGGCCGGTGGAGTCGTCGATATCGTCGATGGTCAGGTGCGGCAGCGGCCGTCGGGCATCATCGGCAAGGTCCAGCTCGGAGCTACCCGCTAGCCGAGGGACTCGTAGCGATGCGCCCAGGGCGCTGCGCGTTCGACCTGTCCGGCGAGTTGAACGAGCAGCGCCTCACCGCCCAACGGCGCGGTGAAGTGTGCGCCCATCGGTAGCCCCCCGGGTGTCCAGTACATGGGAAGGGTCAGCGCCGGCCGTCCGGTGACGTTGGCCAACTGCGTGTACGGGATCCACGAGATGTTGTCGTCGATCATCTGATCGACTATGCCGGTGTGCCGCAGAATCGACGCAGTTCTGGTGCGCAGCAACAACTCCGACGCCAACTGCAACGGCTTGGCCAGATCGAAGGCCCCGATCTTAGGCGGTAGCTTGGCAAGGGTCGGCGTGAGCAGGAGGTCGTAGCTCTCGAAGTAGGTGGCCAGCGCACGCACGTGGACGTGGCGGCCTTCCACCGCTTCGAGGTAGTCGACGCCGCTGGCCGATCTGCCCAGAGCTGCCATGATTCGGGTATCTCGCTCGAACGCGTCGTCGCCGCACCCGGTTCTGCGCTTCACCTCGTCCATCTCCCAGGCCAGGTAGGTGAACCAGGCCAGCAAAAATTCGCGATTGAGGGCTGTGTCGTCGTACGGCGCGGCGTCGAGAAGTTCGACGGTATGGCCCAGCTCGGTCAGAACCTTCGCTGCCTGTTCCATCGCCGCGACCGCCTGCGGGTCCGGCGCTGGATTCACCGAGGTGACCGCATACATCCCGATTCGTAAAGGCTTGGGGTCCTGCTGCGTTCGAGAAAGAAAGGTGCCCTCCGGTCGCGCGGGCGAATAGCCGGACGTGGCCTCGCCGCCCGCCAGCACGTCCAGCATCGCTGCGGTGTCTCGTACCGATCGCGATACGACGCCCTGTACCGCTGCCCCGTGCATGGCTTCACCGAATGTGGGGCCGGACGGCACCAGTCCACGTCCCGGCTTGAGCCCGACCAATCCGCAGCACCCCGCCGGAATGCGGATGGACCCTCCGCCGTCGTTCGCCCCGGCCACCGGGACGATTCCGGCCGCAACCGCGGCGGCCGACCCACCCGACGAACCACCGGGAGTTCTGCTGTGGTCCCACGGATTTCGAGCGGGACCGAACACTGTCGGCTCGGTGATCCCCTTCGCACCGAATTCCGGAGTGTTGGTCTTTCCGAAGATGACGAGGCCGGCATCGAGCCAGCGCTGCACCACCGTGGAATGCTCGGGCATCGGCAGGTCCGTCAACGCACGCGATCCACTCGACGTGGGCAGGCCCGCATAGTCCTGGGACAGGTCCTTGATCAGGAACGGCACCCCGGCGAACGGGCCGGCCAATGTTCCAGACACCCGACGCTCGGCTTCCTCACGCATCGGCCGGACGATGGCGTTGAGCGCTGGATTCACCGACTTCGCATGTGTCGATGCGCAATCGAGTAGTTCTCGGGGCGTGACGTCACCCTGGACCACCAATTCCGCCAGCCCGAGCCCGTCGTACTGTCGATACTCGTCGATACGCATGCCGGCCACATTATCCGAGAACACCCGCGCCGTGACTGCGAATCTAGTGCCGAGAGTTGGACCCGGCGAGAGGTCGCAGCGCTCCCATCACGAGCAGCGAACACACGAACAACGCCGCGACGACGAGCAGTGCATGGAGAACATCACCGTGTCCGCCCAGGAATCCGATCAAGGGTGGGCCGCCGAGAAAGGCGAAGTAGCCGATGGAGGCCACCACACTCACGCGCGCCGCTGCCGCGGCAGGCTCGTCGGCGGCTGCGCTCATGGCAACGGGGAACCCGAGCGATACGCCCGATCCCCACAGGAATGCACCCAGAAATGCCAGCGGCACAACCGGACTGAGCACGAACAACAGCACTCCGACCACCGAGACGCCTGCCAATCCTCGCAGTACCACCACTCTGCCGTAGCGATCGAGCAGGCCGTTACCGAACCACCGCACCGCGGTCATGGCGACCAGGAACGTGGTGAACGCGAGGGTGCCGGCCACAGCCGACGCGTCGTACCCGTCGATCAAAGCGATGTTGAGCCAATCGTTTCCGCTGCCTTCGGCGAACGCGAAGGACAACGCAACGACGCCGATGAGCAGGGTGCGCGGTTCCTTCCAGCGTGCCAGAGCGTGCGGCTGTGAGGTGTCGGTGGTCGATTCTTCGGGTTCGACGTCGGATTCGTTCAAGAAGTGGCGCACTCCCCACGGGATTGCCCCGACTATCACGGCTGCGACCGTCAGCAGATGCACCGTGACCGAGATGTTCAGCGCCACCATCGCGGTGCCGATCAGGGCTCCGGCCACAGTGCCTGCACTGAACCCCGCATGAAACCGCGGCATGATCGAACGCCCGAGCCGACGTTCGGCCACCGCGCCGTGCACATTCATCGCGACATCCCATGCACCGTTGGCGAATCCGAGCACGAACAGTCCGACGAGCAACGGCACCACACCCACGAGGTAACCGGTGGCGATGATCGTCAGACCGGCCGCGAGCACGAGAGACATCACGGTGACCGTGAGCCGAGACCCGAAGCGGTTGATGATGATTCCGGACATCGGCAGCGCAAGAAGAGATCCGACCGCAATGGCGAGCAACACGATTCCGAGTTGCGACGAGGTCAGTTCGAGTCGATCGCGAACCTGCGGGATACGAGACGCCCAACTGGCGAAGGCGAACCCTGCCCCGATGAACGCGATATAGGTCGCGCGCACCGCGACGGCCGTCCGCGCCGAGGTGGCACCGATATCAGACACTGTGAACTACCCTGTTCTCTCGCTGTAGCTGCAAGGGTAACGAACGACAGGGTCGATGCCTCGGTGGCCGCCGAACTCGAAGCTATGGATGAATTCCGGCCGGATCTCGTCCATAACCTCGAATTGGGCGTGCCGCTCTCACCCCGCGGCTATGTCCGACGGGTGTTGCGCGAGCGGTGTCACCTCGATCGTCATGTGCTGGAACAGCGGTAGATTCCACAGGATCTCGTGGAGCCGCTCGTTGTCCCGGACGTCGAAAATGCTGAGGTTGGAGTACTGGCCGACGATCCGCCAGATGCTGACCCATTCCCCGTCGCGCTGCAGTTGCTGCGCGTACGCCTTCTCCCTCGCGAGGGTGTCGGCTCGTACGTCGGCATCGAGGTCCTGCGGCAGCGCGACGGCCATTTTCACTGCAAAGAGCATGCGGCTCAGGCCTTGTCGAGTACGAAGTTGTACGTCACTTCTTGGCCGCCGTCGACTTCCCGAGGGTCGAGAATCAGTTCCGGCTTGACGGCATTCGCGACGTCGTCGTCGTTGTGGGCGTCGCCCGGGAAGTAGAGCTGAGTGGTGATCTGCTGGTAGCCATCGGCCGCGACCTTGAGGTGCAGGTGCGCCGGCCGCCACGGGTGCCACCCGGCGGCGGAGATGAGATTGCCGCACGCACCGTCGGTCGGGATCTGATACGGCGCAGGCTTCATGGTGTGAATCCAGAACTGGCCCTGATCGTCGGAGGTCACCGTGCCACGCAGGTTCCACTCCGGAATTCCTGGCGCGAACTGGGAGTAGAAGCCATCGGAATCGGCATGCCAGATCTCGATCACCGCGTGCGGCAGTGGGCTGCCGTCGACGCTCGATATCTGCCCCTGAAACAGCAACGGGGTGCCCTGCTCACCGTCGCGGGTGGGCACGATCGCAGCCGATCCGAGCTCGGGGGCATTGGGGACGTAGAAGGGGCCTTCGATAGTGCCCTTGCTGCCCTCACGTGATTCGCCGGCAACTTCCTCGACGACGTGCTCTACCCAGACATCGAGGAACAGCGGCCACTCACCGGTCTGTCCCACGTTGATCAGCCAGGCCTTGAGTGCGTTGTACTCGTCGTAGGTGACCTTGTGTTCGCGAATCGTATCGTGCACGGCCGAAAGAACCTGGCGAGCAAGCAGACTCACACGCTCGGGCGGAGTGTCGGCGGCCAACTGCTTGTCGGCGGAAAATCGCTCGGTAGCATTCGCGCCTGTCGCGGCGGCGGTTGCCACCTCGGTGCCGGATTCCGTCGAGGGTGCGTGGTCGATGCTCATGAAGAACTCCTTGGTTTAAGGGTGAATTCGGGCTGAAATCAGTGATCGGTGCGGTATCTCGCGAGTTTGTCCGGGTCGATTCGGACGCCGAGACCGGAGCCCGGCAGCACGTGCAGTTCGCCGTCGCGGATGACGAGGCTTTCGGTCAGTAGGTCGTCGCTCATGTCGAGGAAGTTCGACAGTTCGCCGGCTCGGCGTGAGGTGAGATCGAAGGCTGCACCGAAGGCAACGGTGCAGGCTGTGCCGAGTTGGCCGTCGATCTGGTTTCCCATCACCACGTCGACGCCGAGACCTTCGCACAGGTGGTGAGTTCGGAGCGAGCGAGTGAACCCGGTGCGAGCGGTCTTGATGCTCACTGCCGTCGCGGAACCGCCGAGTATCTCGCGAGTGACTTCGGCGGGGGTGGTCGCCGATTCGTCGGCGACGAACGGGACGTCGAGTTGCTGTACCAGCCAGCGACGTCCGAGAACGTCGTCGGCCGGGCACAGTTCCTCGGCGAGGGTCAGGCCCAGATCTGCCATGCTTTTCATGGCGCGCGCCGATTCGGCTGCGGTCCATCCGCGATTGCCGTCGACGTACAGTTCGACGCTCTCGCCCAGCCCTTCTCGAAGAGCACGTACGACTGCGGTGTCGAGGTCGACCGGCCGACGGCCGACCTTGACCTTGAAGACCTCGATGCCGTACGTCTCCCGCATCTTGGTTGCTTCGTCGACCATCGCAGCCGGCGTGTCGAACCCGAGCATGTGGCTCACCCGCATCCGGTCGGTGTAGCCGCCGAGAAGTTCGGTCACCGGCAGGTCCAGGCTCTGCCCCAGAGCGTCCCAGATCGCCATGTCGATAGCGGACTTCGCAACCGGATTGCCCACTGTGCGAGCAAGCTTGGCGTCGACCACCTCACGCGAGGTCAGCGGAAGCCCGATCACAGCAGGCGCGAACAGGGTTTCGATCGCCGCCACCACCCCGCGCTGAGTCTCGCCGTACGTGAACGGCCGAGGCGGAGCATCGGCGACTCCGACGACCCCGTCGTCGGTGTGAACCCGTACGAGAACATGTTCGGCGGCGCTGACCTCGCCGCTGGCGAACCTCAACGGCTTTCGGTACGGGATCGAGTACGGAACAGCCTCGACTGCAACGATTTTCATGACAGTTCCTTCAGCTGAGCAGACGGTACGGATGATTCGAGCGGCGGGAGCACTCCCGCGTCCTCGAGGGCACCGACGAGCGCGTCGACCAATGCCGACGGCCGATCGCGGTGCCAGGCCAATGCGAGATCGATGGTGCTCGCGCCGGCGATGTCGCGAAACACGACGCCGTTCAATTGCAGGGCGCGGACGGATTCGGGAACCAAGGCAACGCCCAAACCGGCCGCGACCAGCGCGAGCAATACCGAGGTGTCCGGAGCTTCGTGTTCGCGCCTCGGAGTAAAGCCGGCGGCGCGAGCGCTGGTCACCACGGCTTCGTTGACCACCGAATGCGTGTCGGCGTACATGACGAAGTCCTCGTACGCGAGATCGGCGACGTCGAGCGCCGGTTCGGTGGAGAAACGGTGATCGACGGGCAACGCGAGCACCAACGATTCCGTGGTGATCTTCCGTAGCACCAGGTCGTCACCCGCTACGGGTGGCCGCAGCACCGCAACGTCCAGATGCTCCGAGCGCAGACCCTCAACCTGGGCCGGGGTCAGTAGATCTCCATGGATTTCGAGCGCAATACCGGGCAGTCGCTGCTTGATCGCCCGAGCGATCGGCGGCAGTTGATCGAAGGCCGCCGTACCGGTGAAGCCGATGCGCACCAATCCGTATCGGCCGTCGGCAATCCGTCGTACTCCCCGCGCACTCTGCTCGAGATTGTCCAGGTTGCGAAGCGTCTCTCGATAAAAGAACTCGCCCGCCGGAGTCAGGCTCACCTGACGGGTCGTTCTGGCCAACAGCGTCACACCCAACTCGGCCTCCAACTGGCGAACCGATTGCGACAGCGCCGGCTGAGCCAGGTGCAGCCGCGTAGCGGCTTGCCCGAAGTGACGAGTCTCGGCCACGGCCACGAAGTGGTACAGGTGACGAAGTTCCATGACCGAGCCTTTCTGTACGTCGGTGGGTGACCCTGACCACAGTAGGGCGGGAATCCATCGTTGACAAAGACCTATTTGCCGCCGATTGATAAGCAGAAACGATCAATGCGCATCCAGGTTGGGCCTAGGCAAAGCCCTGGTGTGACGACGGCCACTCCCTGACACAGTCGCTTGTAATCGAACTCGAAGCGCCTGGAGGAACCCGATATGACCGACATGCTGGATCAGGTACAGAACACGATCGACAGAGCCGTGATCGACGACGCGGCTGCGGGCATCTACCGCGCCAACCGCAGCATTTTCACCGACGAAGAGGTCTTCGAGCTCGAGATGAAGCACATCTTCGAGGGGAATTGGATATACCTCGCCCACGAAAGTCAGCTGCCGAACAACGGCGACTACTTCACGGTGCACATGGGTCGTCAGCCCGTTGTCATCACCCGTGACAAGGACGGTGAGCTGCATTGCCTCATCAATGCCTGCGCCCACCGCGGTGCGATGCTGTGCCGGCGCAAGACGGACAACCGCACCACGCTCACCTGCCCCTTCCACGGCTGGACGTTCCGAAACGACGGCACGTTGCTCAAGGTCAAGGATCCCGACGGAGCCGGCTACCCCGACACGTTCGACGTCGACGGATCGCACAACCTCACCAAGGTCCCTCGCTTCGAGAGCTACCGCGGTTTTCTCTTCGCGAGCCTGAACGACGATGTCTCGACCCTCGCCGAGCATCTCGGTGACACCACGAAGGTCATCGACATGCTCGTCGACCAGTCTCCCGAAGGCCTGGAAGTTCTGCGCGGATCCTCGTCGTACACCTTCGACGGAAACTGGAAAGTGCAGGCGGAGAACGGAGCCGACGGATATCACGTCAGCGCGGTGCACTGGAACTACGCCGCGACCACCTCGCGCCGCAACAACGGCGAATCCACCAACACGACCAAGGCGCTCGACGCCGGCGGCTGGGGCAAGTCCGGCGGCGGCTACTGGTCCTACCCCAACGGTCATCTCTGCCTGTGGACCTGGGCGGCCAACCCGCAGGACCGCCCGCTCTGGGACCAGATGGACGCGCTGAAGGAGAAATTCGGCGACGCCAAGGGCGAATTCATGGTGAAGGGTTCGCGCAACCTGTGCCTGTACCCGAACGTCTACCTGATGGACCAGTTCAGCACCCAGATCCGGCACTTCCGGCCGATCGCGCCTGACAAGACCGAGGTCACCATCTACTGCATCGCGCCCAAGGGCGAAAGCAAAGAGGCTCGCTCACACAGAATCCGGCAGTACGAGGACTTCTTCAACGCCTCCGGCATGGCAACACCCGACGACCTGGAGGAGTTCCGCTCGTGCCAGCTGACGTTCCAGGCGACCAACGCGCCGTGGAACGACATGAGCCGCGGCGCGGAGCACTGGCTCACCGGACCCGATCCGGTGGCCGAGGCACTGGACATGCCCGGTGTCATCTCGGCGGGAGTCAAGAACGAGGACGAGGGCCTGTTCCCCGTTCAGCACGGCTACTGGCGCAAGACTCTGCTTGCTGCCCTCGACAAACAGCGCGCAACCGACACCGCATCCGCTGCAGCACAGGAGGTCTGACATGACTGCCACCGTCGACAACACCGATAACCGGCAGAGCGCCCCGGCTCGCCTGATCACCCAGTCGTCCATCGAGCAGTTCCTGTACCGCGAAGCGCGCTACCTCGACGATCGTGAGTTCGAGAAGTGGCTCACGTGCTACGCGGACGACGTCGAATACTGGATGCCCTGCTGGGACGACAACGATCTGCTCACCGAGGATCCACAGACCGACATCTCGCTCATCTACTACGAGAACAAGGGTGGGCTGGAAGATCGCGTTTTCCGCATCCGGACCGAACGTTCCAGTGCCACATCGATACCCGAACCGCGGACCAGTCACAACATCAGCAATGTCGAGGTCATCGAGCGCCGGGGAGACATCGTCGACATACGATTCAATTGGCACACGATGTACTTCCGCTACAAGACGATAGATCCGTACTACGGAACCTCGTTCTACACGATCGACTTCTCCGGCGACTCGCCGCTCATCCGGCGCAAGACCGTGGTGCTCAAGAACGACTACATCCACCACGTCGTCGACATCTATCACTTCTGATCGACCTGCCGTAATCCGAGGAGTTTCATCGTGAGCCATTCCGTCGCACTGTCCTTCGAGGACGGCGTCACCCGCTTCATCACCTGCGAGGACGATCAGACCGTCGCCGACGCCGCCTACCGTGCGCGCATCAACATTCCCCTCGATTGCCGGGACGGTGCATGCGGAACCTGCAAGGCTTTGTGCGAATCGGGTGAGTACGACGGCGGCACGTACCTCGACGACGCACTCTCGCAGTCAGAATCGGACGAGGGATACTGTCTGCCCTGCAGCATGAAGCCCTCCTCCGATCTGGTGCTGCAGATCGCCAGCACCTCGGCGGTCGCAAAAACTCGAGCGGCAACTCACGACACGGTGGTGACCGCGGTGGAAAAGCTCTCTCCCACAACGGTCAGACTCGCCGTCGAGGCACCCGCAGGTGGCACGCTTGCCTTCCTCCCCGGCCAGTACGTCAACATCACCGTCCCCGGTTCCGAGGAAACCCGGTCCTACTCCTTCAGCTGTGTGTCGGGTTCGGACGAGTTGGAATTCCTGGTCAAACTCACCCCGGGCGGACTGATGTCCACCTACCTGAGCGATACCGCCGCCGTGGGCGACAAGATCTCGTTCACCGGCCCACACGGCAGCTTCTTCCTACGCGAAGCTCAGCGACCGGCACTTCTGCTGGCCGGCGGCACCGGGTTGGCTCCCATCCTGTCGATCCTGCGCACCATGGCGGCCGAATCGAGTACTCGTTCCGTGCATCTCGTCTACGGTGCCAGCACCGACGACGATGTCGTTCAGCTGGACGAGCTCGCCGACCTGGCCTCGTCGTTGGATGCATTCACGTGGGATCACTGTGTGTCGGACCCCTCGACCACCGCCGCGAACAAGGGATACGTCACCGCCCTGTTGACCGATGCACACCTCAACGACGGAGACGTCGCGGTCTACCTGTGCGGTCCCCCTCCCATGGTCGAGGCCGTCCGAACGCACTTCACCGAGGCCGGCATAGAACCGACCGGCTTCTATTACGAGAAGTTCGCACCGTCCTCGGCAGCTGCGAAGGACAGTCTCGACGAAGAACCGGCCCCTGAGGTTCTGGTCGATGACGAGCCGGCCGCAGTGGACGATGTAGCCGAGCCTGCCGTTCTTCCTTCGCCACAGCGGGGCGTCGAGCCCAGTTCGGACGGCAGGACCATCTTCGGGAGAGCGGTGTTCGGGAGTAGTTCGGCGGAACCTCTGCACTCGCACGGCACCGGCATTTCGGTAACCGAGGAGGTCGACACCATGCGTGCGATCGCCGGTCAGCGCGTCGCCGTGGCCGGGTCGACGGCCCACCGGGTCGGATTGGACGAGGACTCCGATCTGCTGCAGACACCGGAGGCACATTCGGTTGCAGCGCAGCGTATCTGGTCGTCGCGAGATATCCAGCCGCTCGTTGTGCGCAGTCCCGAACCCTCTTCTGCTCCGACCTCGGAATACGAGATCGGCGAGGAGCACCCCTCGGTACACGAATCGGATGCAGTGTTCGAGGCCAGGCGCGCCCTCGAACTCGGTGCTCTCGAACTCGTGATCGGCCGACTGTCGTCGCAGCAAATCTCCGGATATCGGCTGTTGGCCGAGACCACCACTCGCTACGTCGACGGCGATCGGTTCGTCGATGCCGCGGCATACACCGAGACCAATGCCGCTTTTCACGACTACCTGTTCACCCAGACGGGCAACGAGCATCTGCTGCAGGCCTATCGGGCTCTCGGCGTCAAGGCCGCGATGGAAGACGTATTACGCAACGCGACGTGGTGCGACCCGCTGTGCGCCCAGGATCACCTGGACATCGTCGATGCGTTCGAGGCCGGGGACCGGGACCGCGCTCGGACATTGATCGCCGATCACGCCGACCGCTCGAAGGCGACGATGAAACGCGCCATGCACGAATCTCGCACCCAGAAGCGGCCCAAGTTCGTCAGTCCGGGCCGGTTCGCAGGCAAGGTCGTGTTGATCACCGGCGCGGCCCAAGGCATCGGCGAATTCGTGGCTCGCCGGATCGGAGCCGAAGGCGGAGCACTGATTCTGGCCGACCGGTCAGAGTTGGTCGAATCTCTCACCGAGGAATTTCGGCAAGACGGAGTCGAAGCCACTCCCGTCATCGCCGACCTCGAAACATGGGAGGGCGCTTCGTCGGTGGTGGACGCCGCGCTCGGCACGCACGGCCGCGTCGACGTGTCGATTCACGTCGTCGGCGGCACCATCTGGGCCAAACCGTTCGCCGAGTATCCGCCCGAGCAGATCGAGAAGGAAATATCCCGGTCGCTCTTCCCGACGCTGTGGTCCTGCCGCGCCGTGATTCCGCACATGATCGAACGCGGCGGGGGCACCATCGTCAACGTCTCCTCGGTCGCCACCCGCGGCATCCACCGGGTGCCCTACGCAGCAGCGAAGGGAGGCGTCAACGCCATCACGTCAACTCTGGCCCTCGAGGCAGCACCGTACGGGGTTCGTGTGGTTGCCACGGCTCCCGGCGGCACCGACGCTCCGCCGCGACGCGTCGCTCGTGGGCCCGCACCTTCGACGGAGCAGGAGAAGGATTGGTACCAGGCCATAGTCGACCAGACCGTGGACTCGTCGTTGCTCAAGCGCTACGGAACCCTCGACGAGCAAGCCGCTGCCATTTGCTTCCTTGCCTCCGACGAGGCGTCGTACATCACCGGCACCGTGCTTCCGGTGGCCGGCGGCGACCCGGGCTGAGGCATGACCGTGTTGGTTCGATCGGCGGACGCACCCGCGCGACGCGGATACGGTGACGTCATGTCCCCTTCACCGTTGATCGGCCGCGGTGAACTGCTGGACGTCCTGATCCGGGCACTCGACGGCTCGGCGATCTTCGTGGTGCTGACCGGCCCGGCAGGCATCGGCGCATCGTCGATTCTGCGTGAAGTGGAACGGACGGTCGGCGGCGAGGGAGTGCGCACGGTGGTGCGCCGCGCGGGTGCTGTGCCGTGGGAGACGCACCTGCCGTTCGGCCTGGTGACGCAACTCGTCCCGGAAGTGTCGAACGAAGGGACGGACCCGGTCGAGTGGGGACACCGCATCGCCGACGCGTTGTCGACGGACGGTACGACGATCCTGCTGATCGACGACGCACACGATTGTGACGCGGACTCGCTGCGCGCTCTCGCCTCCGCCGTTCGGCATCACCGAGCCGCGAAACTCATGGTCGTCTGTACGCGAAAATCGTTGCCCGACGGATCGATCGAATCGCACCGGGTTCTCGATCGCGCTGCAGACATGTCCCTGGCCGTACCGGCGCTGGCGAGCTCGGCGATTGCCGAGCTCGCCGCATTGCAGGGGGTCATCCTGTCTCCGTCCGCGGCTGCTCACCTGACGCATCACACCGGTGGACGTCCGCGACACGCCTCGGCGCTACTGGACGAGGTGCCGCGCGAGACCTGGAAGGGTGTTCGCCCCGACCTACCTGCGCCCGCCTTCGTGGAGGCACACGTTCGGACCACACTGGCTCTCTGCACAAACGACGCGCGGGCACTGGTCTCGGCCGTCACCGTTCTCGAAGACGGCAGGCCGTTGACCACGGTGTGCGAGGTCGCCGGCATCGACGATCCCTGGCCTGCTGTCGATCTCGCAGAACAACTGGCACTGGTGACCGTTCGACGCAGTTCCGCGGCGACCATCCTCGAAGTTCGCGATCCCATGGTCCGCGCTGCGGTGCTCGCGACGATGAGCAGGGTCGAGCGGGCGCAGGTACATCGAGCCGCTGCCGCAGCGGAGACCGACCCGGCCGATCAGCTCGCTCATCTGGTTCACGCGTCGCCGTTGCCCGATCCACTGGTATCGGACCGCCTGGACGTACTGGCGGCGACGCGCGCAGGAATCGGCGAATGGGCCACGGCAGCACGGCTGTATCTGCTGTCGAGTCGATCGACCGAGGACCCGCATGCGCGCGAGGACCGGCTAGTGCGTGCGGTGGATGCCCTCATCGGTGCCGGGGACATGCGGACTGCCTCCGACTACATCGCCGAGATCGAGAGTTTCCGGGAAACCCCCACTCGCAATGCAGTACTCGGCTATCTGGCTATTCTGCGCGGCCGCCCCAACGAGGCCGACGCTCGGCTCACTCGGGCATGGCAGCTGGTACGGACGCGGCACGACCCCGAGGTCGCAGCCGTGATCTGTCATCGGCAGGTACTGCACAATCTGGCCCGGTGCGACGGTGCCAACCTCGTGATGTGGGCCGATCGCGCAGTCGAACTGGTCGGAGCAGACCACGCGACCGCAGTGGAAGCCCAGTCCATTCGGGGTCTCGGCCTGGCCGGCACGGGCCGTGTGGCAGAAGCACTGACCAGCTACCGAGACCTGTGGGGTCACGCCAGTACCGGGGCCGTCGGACAACGGGTGCAGATGGGTGCAGGCTGGCTCCACTTCGCAACGGACCACATCGACCTCGCGCGCTCGGAACTCGAAGCCGCCGCACCGACCGACTTTCTCGGCGGTTCCACGCGAATCTCGTTGTGGGCCCACGGTTGGCTGGCGCGCACATATTTCGTCACCGGTGAGTGGGATGCGGCGCTTCGGTTGGTAGGAGCCGGTTCCGACCTCGCCGACCGCTCCGGTGCCGCATTGATCGTTCCGCTGCTCCAATGGACCGCGACGCAGATACACGCGCTCCGCGGCGACTGGGAGGCCGCAGCCACCAGCGCACACCGAGGCGACTCCGGTGCGCGTGACTACGAGATCATGCGGGTACCAACCGCTCTCGGTCGGGCAGCCATCGCGGAGGCTCGAGCCGACTACGCCGGGGTCCTGCGCGCACTGGCCCCGTTGACCGAGCAGTGGGCTCAGGCAGACGTATCCGAACCCGGCTTCTGGGCGTGGCCCGATGTGTACGCCAATGCGCTTATAGTCGAAGGCCGACTCCACGAGGCGGACGAGTTCCTGAGTCCGCACGAGGCGAGAGTGCGCGATCGTGGGCATCGGTCCGCACGCGCACGCCTTGCCTGTGCTCGTGGTCGGTTGCACGGCGCAATGGGCGATCTCGATTCTGCCCGAGCATCATTCGAGGATGCACTCGCTTCGTTGGCACCACTGCCGTTGACGTACGACCGCGCCCGGGTCAACTATGCCTACGGACAGACCCTGCGTAGAGCCGGTAAGCGACGCGAGGCCGATGCCGTCGTCAGTGCGGCCCGTGAAGGCTATCTGGCGCTGGGGGCCACCACGTACGTACGGCGGTGCGACCGTGAACTCAAAGCCGGTGGCGTGCATGCAGTTCTGAAGGACAGAGCGCACGATGCACTGACCCCGCAGGAGGACGCCGTCTCGAGCCTGGTCGCCACCGGCATGACCAATCGTGAGGTGGCGGCCGAATTGTTCCTCTCGGTCAAGACGGTTCAGTTTCACCTGACCCGGGTGTACGCGAAAATGGGTGTCCGTTCGAGAGCCGAGCTGGCCGCGGCGCGAACCACCGACGACGGCTCCACAACCTGATCGAAACGCGCCGGCTTTCGCAATGCCGAGGTAAGCACTAGGCAAAGCCCTGGTGTGACTCAGCACACAACCTGGGACAGTAAGTCGACCCGCCCGGCCGTCAGCGCCGATTCGTCCCTCGAAGCGGTATTCCCTGACCGAAAAGGATCCCCGATGAATGCCCCGGACTACACCGCCAACACCAGTTGGGCCAGTGACCGACACCGCCGCAGCGTGTTGTGGATCGTCGCACTGTCCACGGCAGCAATCGTTTTCGACGGCTACGACCTCGTCGTCTACGGCACCGTACTACCGACTCTGCTTGCCGATTCTGCTCAGTTGGGTGCGCTGGATCCCGAAACCGCAGGTGCGCTGGGTTCCTACGCACTGATCGGGGTCATGGTCGGCGCTCTGACCGCCGGAGCCTTCGGTGATCGAATCGGTCGTCGCAGAACGATGTTGACGTGCATCGTCTGGTTCTCGATCGGAATGGGGGCCACCGCCCTCGCACAGAACGTCACGATGTTCGGCGTTCTGCGGTTCCTGACCGGTATCGGGGTCGGCGGCCTCGTCGCCACCGTCGGAGCGATGATTGCCGAATTCGCACCCCCCGGACGGCGAAACCTGTTCAACGCCATCGTCTACAGCGGAATTCCGGCCGGCGGTGTGCTGGCATCCTTGGCCGCGATCAGCCTGCAGGATTCCATCGGTTGGCGCGGACTGTTCTGGCTGGGTGCGCTGCCACTGTTCGTCCTGCTGCCGCTGGCCCTGCTTCGGATGCCGGAGTCACCGCGGTGGCTTCTCGCGCACGGACGAGTCGCCGACGCACAGAAGATCTGCGCACGGACCGGCATTCCGATGCCGGAAGCCGAACCGGTCGTCGCCGGAGACCGCGTCGGATTCGCAGCATTGGCCCGCAAGCCGCTGCTACGACCGACTGCCCTGCTCGGGCTCATGAGTTTCTCCGGGCTGCTGCTGACCTACGGCCTCAACACCTGGCTGCCACAGATCATGTACGAGGCCGGCTACAACGCCAAGGGATCACTGTCGTTCTTGTTGGTGCTCAACGGCGGTGCCATCGTGGGTGGTTTGATCGCATCGCGCATCGCGGACCGTACCGGACCCCAACGCGTCATCGCGGTCACGTTCTGCCTCGCCGCGCTGTCGTTGGTACTGCTCACGCTGAACTTCCCGATCGGAGTTCTACTCGTCGCCGTGGCCGGTGCCGGCATCGGTGCCATCGGAACCCAGGTGCTGATCTACGGATTCGTCTCCAACTACTACCCCACCACCGCTCGCGCGGCCGGCGTTGCCTGGTGCGCCGGATTCGGCCGGCTCGGCGGCATACTCGGACCGCTGCTCGGCGGAATCCTGCTCGGAGCCGGCATCGCGTCGTCCACCGCGTTCTACATCTTTGCCGTCGTAGCGCTGCTCGGCGCTCTCGTCACCACCGCCGTCCCCGCTGTTCGGGCCCTGCGCCAGTCCGATCCAGTATCCAGCGAACCGATGAAAGTGGCTGAATGACAGATACTTACGAGAGCGCGACGTCGAGTCAACTCCCGGAGCATCGCCCGCCGAGTCTGCGTGATCTGCGCGCCGACTTCGGCGGGCAGTACGTCGGAGCAGGGGCCACCGGCGTGCTCTTCAGTGCAACCGGGCCGGTTGCAGTCATTATGGGAGCCGCGGCAGCGGGTTCACTCACTGCCGAGCAGACCGCGTCGTGGGTCTTCGGGGTGTTCGTGCTCAACGGCATCCTCACCGTGCTGACGAGCTGGGTCTACCGGATGCCGCTGAGCTTCTTCTGGACGATTCCGGGCACTGTTCTGGTCGGTCAGTCGTTGGCCACGCTGACCTGGCCGGAAGTCGTCGGGGCCTACCTCGCTACCGGAGCCCTCATCATCGTTCTGGGAGCCACCGGGATGGTCACGAAACTGATGGCTTTCCTGCCGCACAGCGTCGTGATGGCGATGGTCGCCGGCGCATTCCTGTCGTTCGGAACCGGACTGGTGCAGTCTGTTTCGTCCAACGTGATCGTGGCAGGTGCCATGGTCGTGGCATGGATTGCGCTGACCCGATCTGGTAGGTGGTCGACACGGATACCGCCGGTGCTCGCGGCATTGGTTGCCGGTCTCGCCGCGCTCGTGGTCACAGGCGGTTTCGCCCCAGTGAGCGGCCCTGCGGCAGAGCTACCTCTGATCGGTCTGCCGGAGCTCGTCGCGCCGACGTTCAGTGGCGCGGCACTGGCGCAGTTGGTGATACCGCTCGCCATCACGGTGATCGCGGTGCAGAACGGTCAGGGTGCTGCGGTACTGACTGCTGCGGGCCATCGACCACCGATGACCGTGGTCACGATCGCGTGCGGGATCGGGTCGCTTCTCGTCGCTCCGCTGGGAGCGGTATCGACGTGTCTCGCCGGCCCCACCAACTCCTTGCTCGTTGCCGTCGGTGAGCGGGCGCGGCAGTACACGGCCGGAATGACCTGCGGCGCACTGGCCGTCGTGGTGGGTCTCCTGGCACCACTGCTGGTACGTGGCGTGGCCGTGGTACCCGCAACATTCATTGCCGCCCTCGCAGGTCTGGCCATGCTCGAGGCGCTGCGCGGTGCCTTCACTGCTGCGTTCTCCGACTCGACCGGCCGCCCGGTGCTCGCGCCCCTGATCACGTTGCTGGTCACCATCTCGGGCATCGACGTCGGGGGCCTCGGGGCTCCGTTCTGGGGACTGGTCGCCGGCGTCGCCGTCACCTACGTGCTGGACCGCCGAACTCGAAGTTGTGGATGAATTGCGGGCAGATTGCGTCCATAACTTCGAGTTCGGCAGCGCACTACGTCAGAACCCGATCGGCAGACCGGCGTAGTTCTCCGCCAGTCCCATGGCACCCGCTTCGCTGGACGCCACCCACTTCAGCTGGGAGAGCTGCAGTTGCGCGTCGAAGGGGTCGTCGCCGATGTGCAGCATTGTCGTCATCCACCACGAGAAGTGGGTGCAACGCCAGACGCGTCGAAGTGCGGTGTCGCTGTAGCTGTCGGCCGCTCGGGAATCGTTGCCCTTCAGCTTCTGCGCCATAGCCGGTGCGAGCATAGCGACATCGGCGACAGCAAGGTTGAGGCCCTTCGCTCCGGTCGGCGGCACGATGTGCGCGGCATCCCCCGCCAGGAATAGATTTCCGTGCCGCATCGGGGTCTGCACGTAACTGCGCATCGGCAGCACGCTCTTCTCGGTGATGGGGCCTGGTGTCAGCTCCCATCCGTCCTGGCCGTGTCCGAGGCGTACCGCCAAGGCATCCCAGATGCGGTCGTCGGACCACGTGTCGATGTCGGTGCCGTTCGGCACCTGCAGGTAGAGCCGACTGACCGTCGACGACCGCATCGAGTGCATCGCGAATCCGTCCTGATGCCAGGCGTAGATCAGTTCGTCGGTCGAGGGTGCGACGTCCGCGAGCACACCGAGCCAGGAGAAGGGGTATGTACGTTCCCAGGTATTACGCACCGCATCGGGCATGGCAGCCCGGCTCGGCCCGAACGAACCGTCGCATCCGGCAATGACATTCGCGTCGATGCGCATCGCATTGCCCGACGCGTCGGTGAAGGTGACGTACGGTGCGTCCGATTCGACGTCGTGCAATGCCGTGTCGGAGACGTCGTAGTAGATCTGCTGGCCGGCCTTTTCGCGTGCTGCCACGAGATCCTTGGTGACCTCCGTCTGCCCGTACACCCAGACGGTCCGATCGACCAGTTCACGAAAGTCGATGTGGTGCCGCTCTTCCGGCCACTGCAGGTAGATGCCCCGGTGCTCGTGGCCCTCGCGGTGCAGTCGCTCACCGAGTCCGTGTTCGTCGAGCAACTGAACCGTGGAGTGCTCGAGAATTCCGGCTCGAATTCGAGACAGCACGTATACCTGGGTACGTGACTCGATCAGGATCGAGTCGATTCCCTGCTCGCCGAGCAGGTGGGACAGCAACAGACCCGCGGGCCCTGCACCGATGATGGCAACCTGTGTACGCATGCGGGAAGTAGACCCTGGGATCTCGACCCTTACAAGGCTTTCCTTCCACTGAGTGGAAGGGTTGAACTATGCGCCCAGACTTCGTCCGATCCCGCGGGCCGCAACAGCGAGCGCAGCAACCAGTTTCACCCGATCGCGGCCCAGCTTCGGGACCACGATTCCCAGAGCGGCAACCACGCGGTCTTCACCGGCACGCACGGGCACCGCCACCGAACACGCACCGAGGGTCATCTCCTCGACCGTCTGCGCAAAGCCCTCGCGACGCACTCGGCGCAGTTCGTTCTCGAGTTGACCGGGCTGAGTCACCGTGTACGCGGTGATGCGATTCAGCGAGTGCATGACTCGCTCCTGTACATCCCTCGGCGCGTACGCCAGCAACACCTTGCCGACGCCGGTGGCGTGCAGGGGCAGCCGAGCACCGACGCGACTGACTGCCGGAACCGATGCGTGGCCGGCCAACCGGTCGAGATAGAGGACCTCGTCCCCGTCGCGGATGGCCAGGTGCACGGTCGCGAGCGTGGCTCCATAGATGTCGTGCAGAAACGGTGACGCGATGTCGCGAAGATCGGACTGATCGGGGGCGAGCATGCCCAGTTTCCACAACCGCCGACCGACGACGTAGCGACCGTCCTCTGCGCGAACGAGTGCGCCCCATTCCACCAGTTCGCGCACCATCCGATGCGCTGTGGCAATGGGCAGACCGGCACCGTCGGCCAGTTCGGTCAGTGTCAGTGCAGGGGTCGTCTCATCGAACACACCGAGCAAGGCCAGCAGCCGCGCGGCCACCGAGACTCCGGGGTCTCGAGCATTACCAGCCACCTCATGGACGATAGTGTCCCCACGAGACAGAGAGTGAGACCACGCCGATGACCGACGACGGCACCGCTGCATTCGAGCTGGCTCGCCCGCGATTGTTCGGGATTGCCTATCGCATGCTGGGCAGCGCCGCCGAGGCCGAGGATGTGGTGCAGGACGTCTGGCTGAAGTGGCACGCCACCGACCGCACCACCGTCCGTAATTCACTCGCCTTCCTCACCACCGTCACGACACGCTTGGCCATCAACGTCACGCAGTCGGCGCGGGTGCGGCGGGAGTCGTACGTCGGCCCCTGGCTGCCCGAACCGATCGACACCCGAGCCGATCCGGCGACGGTGGCAGACAACGACGCCACGGTCGAGCTCGCTGTTCTCGTTGTGCTGGAACGGCTTCCGGCCCGTGAGCGAGCCGCCTACGTTCTCCGGGAAGCATTCGACTATCCGTACGGCCAGATTGCCGACATAGTGGAGACGACCGAAGCCAACGCGCGTCAACTGGTGACGCGTGCCCGCAAGCACCTGGCCGACGCACGTCCGACGCCTGTCGACTCCGACCGCCATCGTCGACTGCTCGACGCCTTTCTCGCCGCAGCCAAGGAAGGTGACCTGGCCGCTCTGGAGAAGATCCTGGCGCACGACGTGGTGAGCTTGTCCGACGGCGGCGGCAAGGTGAAGGCTGCAGCCCGAATACCGATTGTCGGACGCAGCCGAGTCGCCGCATTCGTCGCGGCGTTCTCCTCGCACTTCTGGACGGGAGCCACGACGTCGTTCACCGAGGTCAACGGAAAGGCTGCCGTACTGATCGTGCGTGAGTCGACGGTGACCACGCTGATGACCATCGACGCATCCGAGCACGGCATCGGCACCGTCCTGTGGGTGATGAATCCGGACAAGCTGAACGCGCTGTCGCGCTAGGTGTCACAGATCGGAGCGCTGTCCTGTCAACACTGTGACCGGCAGCAAACAAGAGTTGACCGGCTCGTCTCGCGGGCTCCCTTCCTGCGGCAAAGAGAGGATTCTCATGAAGATCGTTGTCATCGGCGGAACCGGCCTCATAGGTTCGGCGGTTGTGACCATGTTGACCGAGCACGGTCACGATGCGATAGCGGCGTCGCCCAAGTCCGGTGTGAATACTCTGACCGGTGAGGGCCTGGCCGATGTCCTCGTCGGTGCGAGTGTCGTGGTCGACGTGTCCAACTCACCCTCGTTCGAGGACGCGGCCGTGTTGGATTTCTTCACACGCGCGACCACCAACATCCTCGCAGCCGAAGCGAGTGCGGGCGTGCAGCACCACGTTGCACTGTCCGTGGTCGGCAACGACCGTTTGCCCGCCAGCGGCTATCTACGCGCAAAGGTGGCCCAAGAGAACCTGATTCGCGCATCGTCGGTTCCGTACACCCTCGTGCGCGCAACGCAGTTCTTCGAGTTCTTCTCCGCCATCGCACAGGGCGCGACGACGGGCGACGAAGTCCGGTTGAGCTCGGGTCTCGTCCAGCCGATCGCGGCACACGACGTGTCGACCGTTGTCGCTCGTGTCGCGCTCGAGGCACCGCGCAACGAGACGATCGAAATCGGCGGCCCGGAAGCGTTCGGGCTCAACGAATTCGTGGAGCGAGGATTGAAGGCACGCGGCGACAGCAGAACCGTCGTCGCCGACGATCAGGCTCAGTACTTCGGCACACTGTTGCACGACCGCGAGCTGGTTCCAGGCGATGGGGCCGAGCTGTCCACTACTACCTTCGCAGCCTGGCTCGAGTCCTGATTCTTGCCGAACTCGACGTTATGGACATATTCCAGCCGAGAATCATCCATAACTTCGAGTTCGGCAGGGCTGTCGTCACCTCTTCGCTCGGTCAGTCTGTGCGCGCAGGTGCCGGGGTTCCATAGTTTCGACGCACCACCTCGTTGAGCGTCGCATCGAGTTGTTCGTCGGTCAGAGCACGCGGGCGTGCCACCGACGCGGCCGATAGGTATACCCCGCAAAGCCATTCGAGCAGTTCGATGTTCGACAGCGCCGAACCGAGATCGTGTCCGGTGGTCACCGACCCGTGGTGGGCCATGATCACCGCCGACCTCGAACGCAGCGCCGCCACCACCGCGTCCGCGAGCTCGGCGGTACCGAACGGCGCGAACGGCACCACCGGGACCCTGCCGCCGAGTGCCAGCTGCGCGTAATGCACGGGCGGCAATTCGTCCGCGACGAGGGAAACGGCAACGGCGGCCGAGGAATGCGCGTGAACCACCGCCCGAACCTCGGACGACGCGTAGATGCCCAGGTGCAGGCCCAGTTCCGATGTCGGTTCACTCGCACCTGCGCGCACGACGCCGTCCATCCCGACGAGCGTGATGTCCTCGATCGTGGCGTCGGCCAGCCGCAGACCGGTCGCCGTCACCGCCACCACATCACCCACACGTGCGCTGACGTTGCCGGCAGTTCCGAGAACCAGACCCCGTCGGCCCAGCTGCCGGGCGATCGCCGCGACGGACTCCCGGAGTTCGCCGGTGTCGGCCGGCATCAGATGGTCCTGCACGTGCGTGCGAACTTCCGAACGAAGTCGAGGTCATAGGTGCCGAAATCTGTGCCGAGACCCTGCGCCACTTGCGCCGCGGTCGCATTGCCCAGTTCCGCTGACTCAACGACGCTCATGCTCAGGGACAGGCCACGAACGAAGCCCGCCGAGAACGCATCTCCGCATCCACTGGTGTCCACCACGTCGACGGAATACGCGGGGACCTCGACGACTTCCTCGGCCGTGACGACGAGGGTGGGCGACGCACCGGCAGTGGCAACGACGCAGGACGCACCCAGTTCGAGCAGTTGACGGCACCCCTCCTCGAGGGTCGCACAGCCGGTCCAGCCGAGGACCTGCTCGTCGTTCGGCAGTAGGTAGTCGACGTACGGCAGCGCGGGTGCGAACGCACCGAGTCCCTCGGGAACGGACGGTGCCAGGCTGTCGACGGTGACGACGACGCCGTCCTCATGGGCGCGGCGCACGATGTCGCGCGCGGTGTCCGGTCCGAAGAACTCGGGTCCGCCGAGGTGAAGGAAATCGACGTTGTGAAACATGTTCCACGGAACATGCTGAGACAGATAGCCATTGGCCCCGATCACATGCAAGGCCGGTCGCGAGCCATCCGGGCGAATCGGTAACACCGACGCCGACGTCTGCACCCCGCCCATCCGATGCACCAGGGAGACGTCCACTCCGTCGTCGGCGAGAAGCTGCAGGAGAAACGCGCCTGCCGAATCATTACCGACGACTCCCGCGGTGTGTACCGCAGCACCCAGTCGGGACAGCACCAGCGCCGTTCCCGCGGCGGTGCCCGCGGCCGACATCGCGATCTGCTCCGCCAGTACGGCCTGCTGACCGTCGGGTATCTCGGTCACCGGACGAACCAGAGTGTCGAGTACGTGCACCCCGAGAGTGAGGACTTCCGCGGGTTCTCTCATCGGATCGACGCGGTTCGCTCGGAAAGGATCAGCGCCTCGAGGTTGCACATCGAGACGTCGAATCGTGCGGACATCCCGGCGGTCGCGATCGGCCGGACAATACGTCCCAGCCAGCCCGGAGCCACATCGAACCAGAACTCGAAGGTCATCGCGGTGGAGGTTGCGCCACTGAGCGGTGCGAACCGAAATACGTTGGTCACGTTGGCTAGAGGGGCGAATCCTTCGCCCGAATCGATCCGCAGTCGGTTCGGTTCCAGGTGCCGAACCGTCCATGTAGCGTGACTGGTGAAGCGACCGAGCGTCGCCAACTCCTCGGTGTAGACACCGCCCGTGCGCGCGGTGCCGTGATGCGTGGTGACGGCCCGAACGTCGGTGACCCACTCCGCGTAGCGACTGGTGTCACTGGTCAGCGCCCAGACCTCCTCCGGGCTCACCGACAGCGTGCGATGGGCCGAGACTACGAAGCGTTGTTCCACGAGAGTTCTCCTTCGGTCGAAAGTATTTCTGCTGCGGCCTTTTCACCCGATCGCACGGCACCGTCCATGTATCCGTTCCAATAGTCGGAGTGTTCGGCACCGGCCCACCGCACCCGGCCGAACGCGGCGTCGCGCCACCGGCCAAGCCCGGTCAAGACGCCGGGAGTCAACACCGCGGTGGGCCCACCCAACGTCCATTGCTCGCGGGTCCAGTCCAGTTCGATCCATTCGGTCGGTTCCAGTGCACGCGGCCCGACCGCGGACGCGAATGCCCGAAGAACCTCACCACGTCGCTCGGATTCATTGCCCTCGGACCAGTTTCGACCTCCTCGATAGCGTGCGCCCCAAGTACCGACGAATCCCATCAGCACGCCCTGACTTCCGTCGGGAGGCGAGTTGTCGAACATCGAGGACACCGGCACGTCGCTGTCACGGAAAAGCGCCTGTCCTGACAACCCGCTCGCCCGCCAGAACGGTTCGGGATACACGGCCTCACACTTGGCCAATCCGCCGAAGTTCATCCGCTGGAACAGTGCTTCTTGAGGCGCGGGCAGCGCAGGGCTCCAGTCGATTCGGACGGCCAGAACCGGAGGAATCGCGACGACGACCGATCGGGCCACCCACGATTCGGTATCACTGTGCACCACCACGCGATCCGGATACTGCTCCACGCGGCGCACGGGAGTATCGAGGCGGACCGAATCACCGAGTCGCGACGCCATTTCCATGCAGATCGCCTGCGAGCCACCGAGAAACCGCCACTGCTGCGCTCCCCCAGCGACACTCATCAACCGGTCGACGGTGCCGGGGGTGTACTCGTTGCCCGCCCCGGCGATGTACGCCAGGCCGAAGAGCGCCGACACGTCGGCAGATGTGCCACCGAACACCGAACCGAGCAGGATGTCGAGTAGCTCCACTCCACCGTCGGTGGCCGCGTGCCTCCGGGCCCAGGTGGCGAGAGTCTGGGTGTCCCACTCGATCGCACGGGGTGCCGCCCACGGCCTGTGCACGGGAATCTGCCCGGCGGCCCGATCGATTCGCGCCACCAGCATCCCGACGTCCGGAAGTGCCGCCAGGTCCGGCGGGACCCCGCCGTCGAAGCGTCGGGCGCGTCCGTTCTTGATGTAGATGCTCGATCCGATGTCGTGGGCGGGAAACGTGGCGACGCCGACCGAGGCGGCAAGGCGAAGGATATGGTCCTGCGTCGGGCCGACGAACTGCCCACCGGCCTCCACCACGGAGTCTCCGCCGATCGTATGGTTGACCGTCCTCCCGCCCACCCGATCTCGGGCTTCCAGAACCTGGACGGTCAGGCCCGCTGCCGTCAGTTCCCTCGCTGCGGTCAGACCGGCGAGTCCTGCGCCGACGACCACCACGTCCACACGCGAGGCTTCCGAAATGTCGGTCATAGGTGCCCCTTTCCTGGCTGCTCGATGTAGCGGCGACAGTAACTGAATATTGGCCGATAGGCCAGATTTCACCGAAAGTGCCTGCTGGGCAGCATTGCGATCGCGGTCGGCGAGAGCATCCCCGCTACGTTGTAGCAATGACCGACGAGCGCCGGAAGACGCGATACGCACGTGGCCAGGAGCGCCGTGACGCCCTGGTCGACGCCGCCATCGGCGTGATCGGAACACGCGGACTCGAACGCGTCTCGTTTCGGTCCGTAGCCGACGCCGCCGGCTTCCCGCCGTCGACCACCAGCTATTTCTTCGGCTCGGTCGGTGAACTGATCGACGCAGCGATCACCCGCATCGCCGAGAACGTGACGGCAAAGGTCACCGCTCTACTCGACGTTGCCCACGCCGGTGGGCTCACTCGCGACGATCTCGCCGACGCGATCATGGACCTGGTCTCGCTGCTGTCCTCCCCCGAGGACGACGACTCCCTCGTCCAGTTCGAGGCGTACCTTGCCGTGCGCAGACGGCCCGAGCTGGCGGATTCAGTGCACCGAATCATGCGGATGATCGAGGAGGCGGCCGAGGCCGCACTCGGGGCATTCGGCATACCGGAACCACATCTACCGGCTCGACATTTCCTGGCTTTGATCGACGGCTACACCCTGCACGAGATCGCCAGGCCCACACCGGGCGGTAATCGAACCGCATTGCGCGACGCACTGTTTCGGGTCCTCGATTCGTACGATCGAACGCCCTGACTCCCGTCCGCGGTGCTACAAACCGGCGCGCTCGAGAATTTCGTCCCAGTGGAGCTCGGCCTCGGCCTCACCCATTCCGGTGGCCGCGATTCGCTCGTAATCGTCTATCAATAAATCGGCGACGCGTTCGTAGCGCTCGAGCCATGGCTCTTTGTCGTCACGCCAGTAGCCGACGATGGCCAGTCGCTTCGCGGGTATGCCGACGTCACCGCGCATGTACTTGCGCACAGCTCTGCCTGCCGAGGCTTCCCCGCCGAACCAGACGTAACCGCTGCCCGCCGGTATCTCGTACGCGCGAACGGCATCGGGCAATGCAGAAGGGGCGCGGCCGTTTCCGGCCACCCGCCAGTCCATCGTCACCGAGGCCGCCGACCGAACGTCCAGCACGTCGCCGTCGTGAGCCACCTCGATGATCGCGTGTGCTCGCAGGCCGGCCGGCAACTGCTCGAGTGCACGGCAGAGGGCCGGTAGACCTGGTAGATCGGCGATGAACAACATCCACTCCGCATCGGCGGGCGGCTCGTACCACGACCGAGTTCCCCACATCCCCAGCGCCGTACCCGGTTCGGCCGAGCGGGCCCAGTCCGCGGCCACCCCGCCGACATGATCCACGAAGTCGATCGTGATCCGGTCCCCGTCCCAACGCCTGACGGTGTAATTGCGGCACTCACGACCCACGCCGTCATGATGAGCGAGAACTCCGTTGCGACGGGTCATCTCGGGCGGTGCAGTCTCTCCGTCTGCGGGGAAGTACAGGTGCACTATCTCGTCGGGCACACCGCTCGACTCGAACCCACGCGCATCGGAACAATCGAACACGACACGAATCAGCGACGGCGACAATCGAATCGACTCGACCACTCGTGCGGTGAGGTATCCGCCCTCATCACGTCGGCCGGCCATGACGAGGCGTCAGCTCTGCTCGGCCGGCTCGACGAACAACGTTTCGATGTCGTCGAGGATCAGGCCGAGGCCGATGGGATCGGACGAGTTCCACGCGCTTGCCGACACCCAATGCACCCGATCCTGCTGTACAGCAGGCAGTGTCGACCACAGCGGTGCGCTGCTGATCGCGTCTCGTTCGGCCGTTGCCCCCTCGTCCGTGTAGACGAACACGGTGTCGGCGTACGCCAGAATGTTCAGTGTTTCGTCCGTGATATCGATGCGGAACACACTCGGATCCTGCTGACCCTCCGGCTGCGCCATTCCCAACCCACGGAAGGCGATGCTCTCTCCGGTTCCGACCCGAATCGAATACTCGCCTCGCTCACTCAGACGCACGGCCGAGACGGGCTTGTCGGCGAGCCCTGCATCGGCGACGCGCTGTTTCAACGCGGCCATTCGATCGCCCAGGCCCTGGATCGAATCCGATGCCTTCGCCTGGTTCCCCAACGCCTCTCCCACGGCGGTAACGCCGTTGGACACATCCTCGAGCGACACCCCGTCGTTGTACGCGAACCCGAAGGTCGGTACTCCACTGGCCTCGAGCTTGTCGTAGATCTCCTTGTTCCAGGCCTTCTCGCCTTCGCCGTCGTAGCCGGCGACCACGACGATCAGGTCCGGATCCTGAGCCAGGATTGCTTCGACGTTCGGATCGAATCCACCACCCTCGCCGGCAATATTCTCGATATCGGCGGCGCGTTGGTCGACGTGGGCGGGCAGTGCCAGCGGATTGAACGACGCCGCGACCGGCTTCGCGTCGAGCGAAAGCATCAGTGCCAGAGATATCGGGTCGGCGGCGACAACTCGTGTCGGCTCGGCGGGAACCTCGACCTGACCGAAGTAGTCCTGCACCGTTCTGGTGCTCGCAGCCTCGGCCGGATCCGACGGTTCCGTGGTGGCGCTCGAGCAACCGACCAGGGCGACCAAGGCCAAGGACAGTGCGCCGGCGAGCGCGTACCGGCGACGGCGCGCGAAGCCGACCCCTCTCAGGGGACAGGTCGAGCGGTTGTCGAACGAAGAAAGACGAGGCATGACTGGGCAGCCTAGCCTAACTCCAGTAGGTACTAGTCCAGTTCGTCCCCAACGCTGGGGACGTCACTCATCGGCGGCAGCGGCCGCGAGCACAGATCCTGGGCGTCGCCGTCGGACACACCCAGCGCGAGCAGAACCGTGTATGCCATCCGATCCACGGCCTCCGCGTCGTCGCGATCGGGTTGTTCGAGCAAGAGCTGACCCAGACCGAGCAGCGCCCCGGCCACCAGAGCCAGGGCCAGCTGGATGTCCTCGACTCGGAAATATCCGGTACCGATACCGGCCATGATGTCTCTCGCTGCGCGTGGACCCAGACCGTGCTGCGAGGTGATCAACTCCGGGCCGGAATGAATGAGCACCCGGCTCAATTCCGGTTGCAGTCGGAAGAGTCGGCCGGCAATACGGAACGATCGAGTGAACGCCTCGGAGGGATCTGCATCTGCCTCGGTCAGCGAATCCAGGTAGCGTCCGAGCAATTCCAGAGCGCCGTCGACCGCCGACTGGAACAGCTGCTCGCGGCTGACGAAGTGGTTGTAGAAGGAACCCATCCCCACGTCGGCTGCCTGGGTGATTTCCGCAATCGGAGCATTGAGCTCGCCGCGCGCGATGAAGCCTTGCGCGGCGGTGATCAGCGCGCCACGAGTGCGCGCCTTCCGCCGCTCCAGGCGATTCTGGGTCTCCACCATGTTCCCCACCCCTGTCTACGCTGGTCTGCCTGCTGACCTTTCCTCACCGCTGACGAATTTGTCAATACCCTTGACTGACTTAGTAGTCATAGGTGACGATAGTGTCAACAACGAGGAGGGCTGATGGGACACGACGTCGACGGCCACAAGAACATGCATGTGGATCAGGGCGCGCTACCAGGCGAACATCCCGGAAAAGCCACCGACCCGATCATCAAGGTGCGCGACATCGCCTGGCTCGAGTTCCGCAAGCCCGACCTGGCCAAGGCCGAGGCGTTCGCCGTCGCATTCGGATTCACCGTCTCGCTCCGCACGTCGGAGGAGATCCACCTTCGAGGCACTCACATCGGCTCACCGTGCGTGATCATCCGACGCGGTAAGCGAACGCGTTTCGTCGGTGCAGCGTTCGCCGCCGCCGAGGACGCCGATGTCGTACGACTCGCCGAGGCCACCGGGCAACACGTCCACCGACTGCCCGACACCCTCGGCGGTATCGCCGTCACGCTGACCGATCCGGGCGGCCAGCCCGTTCAGGTCGTCTCCGGATACACCGAACACCCGGAACTGCCGGGCCAGGATGCGCACACTTACAACTTCGGCGATCCCCGCAACCGGGTGAACGCCACTCAACGTCCGCCGCATCAACCGGCTCGAGTCCAACGACTCGGACACGTGGTGCTGCAGCGGGTGGACTACCTGGAAAACCTGAACTGGTACCTGCATCACCTGGGACTGATAGTCAGCGACTTCCTCTACTACGACGGCCAGCGCGACCGCGGACCCGTGATGAGCTTCATCCGCTGCGATCGCGGCAGCATCCCGTCCGATCATCACACGCTGGCCATGACCCTCGGCCCGTCGAATCGGTACGTGCACTCCGCCTATCAGGTGACCGACATCGACGCCATAGCCGCCGGTGGCGAATTCCTCACCCAGCGCGGGTACAAGCATTCCTGGGGTATCGGCCGACACATCCAGGGCAGCCAGATCTTCGACTATTGGCGAGATCCCGACGGTTTCCTGGTGGAGCATTTCAGCGACGGCGACATGTTCGACAGCTCCCTCGAACCCGGCTGGGCACCGATGACGGCGTCGGGCCTCGCACAGTGGGGCCCGCCCGCGTCCAAGGACTTTCTCGGTATCGCCCCCGGCAAAGCGTCTCTGCACGAGCTCAAATCGATCTTCTCCTCGCTCCGCAACGACAACGAATTCGACACCGAACGCCTTCGCGGCCTGATGAAAGTGGCTTCCTCATGAGCATCGCTGTACTACGCACCGCCGACGCCTGGTGGGTCGAGACCGCCGCCGGAGCGTCGCGCGTCGACACGTCGGCCACCACCACTGCCGAGCTTCTCGCCGATCGCGCTGCCGTGGAGGCAGCACAGGCGGGTACCGATGTCGTTGCAGTGGAGACACTCTCGCTCGTATCGCCGGTCACCGCACCGTGCCGCGTCGTGGCGAACATGACCAATTTCGTGTCGCACGTCAAGGATTCGGGCATGAACCCCGACACGGTGCCGCTGACGTTCTTCCGAAAGACGTCGGGTTCCATCAGCGGGCCGACCGACGACATCGTCAAGCCGTCGCATGTGAACCTCCTCGACTACGAGATCGAGATCGGTCTGGTGTTCGGCAAGACGCTGACAGTCGGCACCAAGATAGACGCCACCAACGTGGCCGAGTACGTTGCCGGACTCGTCATCACCAACGACGTCTCTGCACGCGATGTCCAGCTGCCCAAAACACAGTTCTACGAGGGTAAGTCGTATCCCACCTTCACCCCGGTGGGCCCACGTCTGCTGCTTCTCGAGGCAGGAGAGTTCGACCGGTTCGGCGAGCTGACTCTGACGCTGCGCGTCAACGGTACTGTGCGACAGGACAGCACGGTCGCAGACATGATCTACCGGCCGGTCGAATCCTTGAAGGCGCTGAGCAAGTTTCAGCGGTTGGACGCAGGCGATCTGTTGCTCACCGGCACCCCCGGTGGTACGGCGTTGAAAGCACCGGCCAAGCCGGTCGAGATGATCGGCTCCTTGATTCCACCGGCGCTCAAGTGGAAGGTGTTCTTCAAGAAGCAGGCCAAGAATCCCGACTTCCTGCAGGACGGTGACGTTCTGGAACTGACGTGCTCTACTCCCGACGGTGTCCTCGACCTGGGAGTGCAGCGCACCCGGGTCTCCTACCGATGACCGAACGCGGGTCCGACGGCACCCACCATCCGGTGGTGATCGTCGGAGCCGGACCGTCGGGCATGACAGCCGCGCTACTGCTCGCGCAGTACGGCGTCTCCTGCCTGGTACTCGATCGCTGGGCCGACGTCTATCCGCAGCCGCGCGCAGTGCATCTCGACGACGAGGTGTATCGAATCCTCCACGACATCGGTGTGGCCGAGGATTTCGCTGCCATCTCACGTCCGGGGCGCGGGCTGCGACTGTGCACCAAGGACTTACGGACCCTGGCCGAGTTCGAGCGTGATCCCGACGACAGACCGCACGGCTATCCTCAGGCGAACATGTTCGATCAGCCGGACCTCGAGCGCCTCATGCGCACACACATCGCCCGATACGACACGATCGAGATGCGCGGCGGCTGCGAGATCACCGACGTGCAGAACCTGAAAGATTCGGTGCGGGTGTCGTTTACATCGACCGAGAACGGCACCCCACACTGGGTGACCGCGGACTACGTATTGGGGTGCGACGGTGCCAACAGCATCGTGCGCCGATCCATCGGATCGAAGATGGAGGACCTCGGTTTCGCGCAACGGTGGTTGGTGATCGATATCGCCACCGACGCAGACCTCGATCAGTGGGACGGCGTCCATCAGGTATGCGACTCGGAACGATCCGCCACGTACATGCGGATAGGCTCCACTCGCTACCGCTGGGAGTTTCGCATGCTCGACGACGAGACTCTCGACCAGTTCGAGGACCTCGAGGCGGTCCGGCCCCTGATCTCACCGTGGTTGCACTCTGCCGGTGACCCCACCCTGGACTTGATTCGCAGCGCCGAGTACACGTTTCGAGCTCAGGTTGCCGGTCGCTGGAGAGACAGACGTGTGTTCGTCCTCGGCGATGCAGCGCATCTGACTCCACCGTTCATCGGGCAGGGGATGGGCGCGGGCTTGCGCGACGCCCGCAATCTCGTGTGGAAGATCGTGGGCGCGCTCGACGGCCATGTCTCCGATACCGCGCTCGACAGCTATGAAATCGAGCGAAAGACTCACGCCAAAGCCATGATTCGGATGGCCGTGGCAATGGGCTGGGCAATGACCGGCGGCAGTCGGCTGACCGGCATCATGCGCACCAACATCGCGCCGGCTCTCGGCCGTCTCCCGCTGGTCGGATCGAAGGTGTCCGACAGTGCCACTCCCCCGCTCACTCGTACCGATTTCGTCCAGCGACCCATCGCTCAGGCCGGTTCGATCGTCGGCGCACTGTGTCCGAACAGTGTTCTGGACACTGGAACTCGACTCGACAGTGTCGGGCCGGGACAGTTCATGTTCCTCTCCATCACCCCGTTGACCGTCGAGCAGCGGCGCGAGGTCGATCGCCGCGGTGCCGTCGTCGTCGAGGTCGCAGCCTCCTCCGACCTCGGCCGGTGGCTGCGGCGCGGTCGAGCGGTCGCCGCGATCGTGCGACCGGACCGCACCGTCATGGCGTCGGGCAAGTCGGTGCCGGCCCTGCACACCCGAGTACCGAGCACGACGCTCCGGCGTGCCGACCGACCGACAGCTACGGCTCCGGTCACCGCTCCGAAGATCAGAAACACTGCAACGAAGAGGCGTAGATGAATACTGCAATCGTCACCGGAGCGACGTCGGGAATCGGCGAGGCCATCGCCGAAATACTCATCGCCCGAGGTTTCACCGTCATCGGGACGAGTCGCAACAGCTCGGCCGTAGTCGCCCCCATTCCAGGTGTCGACTACCGCGATCTCGACCTGACGGATCCGGCGTCCATTCACGCGTTCGTCGACGGACTGGCCGACGTGGAGGTCGATGTCCTGATCAACAACGCCGGCGAAAGCCAATGCGGGCCGATCGAAGAGCTCCCCATCGAAGCGATCACCCGGCTGTTCCAGCTCAACGTCTTCGGCGCGATCGAGCTGACCCAGGCCGTACTACCGGCCATGCGTGAGCGTGGACGCGGCAGAATAATCAACATCGGGTCGATGCTCGCCAGCTTCCCCTTGGCGTACCGATCCTCGTACGCCGCAACCAAGGCTGCGATCAAGGGGTTCGCCACCGCGGCGCGGTTGGAGCTCGAACCGTACGGAATCGACATCACCACAGTCGAACCCGGCTCGATCGCGACCGGGCTGTCGGCTCGCCGGACCAAATACTGTGGGCCGCATTCGCCGTATCTGCGCGATTTCACCACGGTGATCGCACGGCTCGACGCGAAAGAGGCCGAGGGCATTTCGGCCGAAACTGTCGCGAAGACCGTGTTGAGGGCCGTCGAGGACAAGAAAACCCTTCCGATCTACGCTGTCGGCAGCAACGCGCCTGCTGTGTTTCTCGCCCAACGATTGCTACCGCGCACGGTGCTCGAGAAATTCACCGCCCGGGCGTACGGACTGCCCAGCAAGCGGCCTGTGTCCTAGCGGAACAGCCCAGCGACGAACGGGATCGTGTCGGCCTGCGATTGCACGAGCGCACCGCTGTGATCGGCGTCGTACGTCCGGAACGTCACGGGTTGACCGTTCACGGTGAGCCTGGCGACGTACGCGGCGGTGGTGGGGAACGGAACGTCGGTGTCCCGCAGCCCGTTACCCATAAAGAACGGCTTGTCGAAACCGCTTTCCGGCATCGCCATGTAATCGTCGAGCACTGCTGTGAAGTTGGGCAGGCTCGTCAACGGCGCGGTGAAGAAATCACCGATCTTCACGCCGTCGAGTTGCTCCTCGAGGTCTGCGACACACGCGGTCTCGGCCAGAGTCGCGTACTTCTTTCCGACGGGAGTCAGGATTGCGTCCAGGCCCAGCTCCGGATGCGAATAACGAACACCGGCAACGATATACGCGACGTACGCGGTCAGACCGGCAGGCAGTGCGACCGGCGGCATACCCGGACCGCCGATCGAGACGAGCTTCTCGATGTACGCCGGGGTCCCCGTACCCACGGCACCTCGATAGTCCAAGTCCGCGCCGCCGAATTCGGTGGCGTAGCGCGCGGTGTAGATCGCTGCGCCGCCGCCCTGCGATTGTCCGACGGTCACCCAGGAGCGTGACAGTCGATCGCTGTAGTTACGGCCGGCTTTGACCATGTCCACGACGTTGTGCGCCGTGGTCCGCCCGTCCAGATATGCCTGCAATCCGGGAGTGCCGAGGCCGGCGTAATCACTTGCCACCACTGCGTATCCCTGCGCGAGCCAATTGCCCAGGTACGGCAGATCTCGTTCGGCCAACGCCGGTCCCGCGACGGACGGTGCACACGAGTCACCCAGTCCGGAGGTGCCGTGGGCCCACGAGATCACGGGCCAACCGCCCGCGGGCGGCGTGCCCTGGGGGAGGAAAACGGTGCCGGTGCTGAGCGCTTTCTCGCCGAACGTGTCGGTGGTGACGTAGGTGAGCACCTCGGCCGAGGACGAGCCGGGGATCCAGAACTCCTGCGCAAGAGCCCGACTGGAGACGACGTCGCCGATCTCCTGCGTGATGGTCGGTGCCGCGGCGGCCGGAGCCGCGAGCAGCGTCGAACTCACGCTACCGACGGCGAGCGCTGCGACGACTGTGAGGGCACCGATCCGACGACGAGCGATCACTGGGTCTCCGTTGCATTCGAGTGTCCGGGTGCACCGCGTTCGTCGATGCGCGCCACCTTGTAATACACGACGGCGCCGATCCAGACAACGAAGAACGTGCCGACGACGAGTTGGCCGGCGAGGCCCAGATCTACGACGGCCAGCGCGTCCCACAGGCCACCGGTCAGCTCGAACTGCTCGGCGAGCAGGGTCAACAGCTGCACCGTGCCGATCACCAGCGCGACGAACACCGACAGACCCGTCATCGTCATGTTGTAGTAGATCTTGCGGACGGGCGTGACGAACGCCCAGCCGTATGCCTTGGACATGAAAATGCCGTCGATGGTGTCCATCGTGGTCATGCCCGCGGCGAACAGCACCGGCAGCGCGATGATCGCCATCGGCGGGAGCCCGCCGGCGATAGCGGTAGTGCCGGCGATCGCGAGCAGACCGACCTGAGTGGCGGTATCGAAACCGAGCCCGAACAACAGGCCGAGCGGATACATCTGCCACGAGTGGTTGATCATCTTGTCGTAGCGGCCCCGGAACAACCGATTCATCAGGCCGCGCTTGGCCAGCAGCTCGTCGAGCCCCGCCTCGGTGAACTCACCCCGTCTCGCGCGCCGCCAGACCCCGACGATGCCGGCGAGAACCGCGATGTTCAGCGCGGCGATGAGATACAGGAAAGCACCCGAGACGGCCGTGCCGATAATGCCGCCGACGCCGGCGAAGGCGTCCTGAAACGCAGTCGCCTGCGAGGCAACGAAGGCGATCGCTGCGACGAACACGAACACGACGGTCGAGTGCCCGAGCGAGAAGAACAGCCCGACGGCCAACGGCCGCTTGCCCTTCTGCAGGAGGAAACGGGTGGTGTCGTCGATGGCGGCGATGTGATCGGCGTCGAACGCGTGCCGCAGCCCGAGCGTGTACGCGAGCACGCCCGCTCCGGCGTAGACGAGGGTGCCGTCGGTTCCGGTGAGGCCGTGAATACTCGGAATGGAGTCGTAGTGGGTGAACAATCCCCAGCCGATCACGTGCAGCGCGGCGATGAAACCGGCCATCGCCAGCAGTCGCGGAACCTCGTCGCGAGTGAATCGACTCTGCCGTCTGCCGAGCTCGGCACGCGAAAGTTGGGTCGTCATGTCGATCATTGTCGCCGATTCGGGCGGGTATGCCGACTCGAACAGAGGTGACCTCAGCGCCCACTATTCGTATCTGAAGGCGGGATCCCGCTTATACGGACGAATTGTGGGCGCTCAGCTCAGTGCGATACGCCCAGTGCCGCCAATGCCATCGCCCGCAACACCGGTCGAGCGTTTCGTGACGGACTGCGTCCCGCGCTGTAGGGCGTGGAGTTGATGAGTCCGAAGACCGCGTGCGCGGTGGTGCGCGCATCGGATTCGTTCAACTCCGAGTCGACGGCACACAGCACCTGCACCCACAATTCGACGTACTCGCGCTGCATGCGGCGCACCTTGCGTCGCGCTCCCTCGGGGAGGCTCTGCAGGTCGCGATCCTGAATGCGAATGAATGCCGGTGTCTCGAAGGCGAAGTCGAGATGGAAGTCGACCAGGGCGCAGACGGTCTCGGCGTTCATGTCTGCCCGGCCGACCACCGTGCGGCCGCCGTCGAGCAGATACTCCGAGATTCCGACCATCAATTCGACGAGCACCGCCTCCTTGTTCGGGAAGTGGCGGTAGACAGCGGGACCACTGATGCCCACTGCCGCACCCAGATCCTCGAGCCGCACGGAGGTGAATCCGCGATCGGCGAACAGCGATGCCGCGGCGTCGAGCAACTGCTGGCGGCGCTCGGCCTTGCGTTGCTCGCGCACCGTCGTCGGCTTATCCAACTTCTGCACCCCCTCGCCTCTAGACACTCAGTTAATCGTAGTTTACTATCATGTCAGTTATCAACCATTAACTGAACTCTTGCGACACCGACGTCCAACCCTCGAAGGCGTGCACCTCATGGCGATCGATACCGCTGCCAACCGCGCAGATCATCAGCTTCTCACCAGCGAACTCTCCGAACGGCTCGCCGCCGCAGCCCTCGGCGGCAACGAGAAGTCTCGGGAACGGCACATCGCCCGCGGCAAACTGCTCCCCCGCGATCGCGTCGACGAGCTCCTGGACCCCGGCAGTCCCTTCCTCGAGATCGCCCCGCTGGCCGCCAACGGTCTGTACGACGACGAGTGCCCCGGTGCCGGTGTCATCGCCGGCATCGGCCGAGTCTCCGGACGCGAGTGCGTGATCATCGCCAACGACGCGACCGTCAAGGGTGGCACCTACTATCCGATGACGGTGAAGAAGCATCTGCGCGCTCAGGAAATCGCCCTGCAGAACACCCTCCCGTGCATCTACCTCGTCGACTCCGGCGGCGCATTCCTGCCGCGTCAGGACGAGGTGTTTCCTGATCGCGACCACTTCGGACGCATCTTCTTCAATCAGGCGACCATGAGCGCCAAAGGAATTGCGCAGATCGCTGCTGTCATGGGCTCCTGCACCGCGGGCGGTGCCTACGTGCCGGCAATGAGCGACGAAGCGATCATCGTCAAGAACCAGGGCACGATCTTCCTCGGCGGCCCGCCACTGGTGAAGGCCGCGACCGGCGAGGTCGTCACCGCCGAAGAACTCGGCGGCGGCGATCTGCACTCGAAGATCTCCGGCGTCACCGACCATCTCGCCGACGACGATCGAGACGCACTGCAACGCGTGCGCCGCATCGTCTCCACCCTCGGACCCCGCACCCCGCGGCCATGGGACGTGATCACCACCCGTGAGCCCGTCGCCGATCAGAGCGAGATCTACGACGTGGTCCCCACCGATCCGCGCACCCCGTACGACGTGCGCGAGGTGATCTCCCGAGTGGTCGACGCAGGCGAGTTCGACGAGTTCAAAGCCGAATACGGCAAGACCCTCGTCACCGGATTCGCCCACCTCCACGGCCATCCCGTCGGAATCATCGCCAACAACGGCGTCCTGTTCGCCGAATCTGCCATGAAGGGCGCACATTTCATCGAACTGTGCGACAAGCGCAGCATCCCACTCGTGTTCCTGCAGAACATCACCGGCTTCATGGTCGGCCGCGACTACGAGGCAGGCGGTATCGCCAAACACGGTGCGAAGATGGTGACGGCAGTGGCCTGCGCCCGCGTCCCCAAGATCACGGTCGTCATCGGCGGCTCGTACGGTGCCGGCAACTACTCCATGTGCGGCCGAGCCTATTCGCCCCGCTTCCTGTTCATGTGGCCCAACGCGCGCATCTCGGTGATGGGCGGTGAGCAGGCCGCATCGGTGCTCGCCACAGTGCGAGGTGACCAACTGGACGCGTCGGGTAAACCGTGGGGCGAGGAAGACCAGGAGGCGTTCAAAGCGCCGATTCGTGACCAGTACGAAAGCCAGGGCAACCCCTACTACTCGACGGCCCGGCTCTGGGACGACGGCATCATCGACCCTGCCGACACCCGGCAGGTACTCGGACTGGCCCTCTCGGCGTGTGCCAATGCACCGCTCGAACCGGTCTCCTACGGCGTTTTCAGGATGTGAAAGGCATGACCACGATGATCGACACCATTCTGATCGCCAACCGCGGCGAGATCGCCGTCCGAGTGGCACGCACGCTGCGTCGCATGGGGATTCGCACCGTCGCCGTCTACAGCGATGCGGACGCCGACGCGCGGCACGTCCACGAAGCCGATACTGCCGTACGACTCGGCCCCGCCAGCGCACGGGAGAGCTACCTCGACATCGGCAAGGTGATCGCGGCCGCGAAAGCCACCGGGGCACAGGGAATTCATCCCGGCTACGGCTTCCTGTCCGAGAACTCGGAATTCGCAACCGCCTGTGCTGCAGCCGGAATCGCGTTCCTCGGGCCACCGGCCAAAGCCATCGAAGTGATGGGCGACAAGATCGCCGCGAAGGCTGCCGTCAGCGCCTTCGGCGTCCCCGTCGTACCCGGCATCTCCCGACCGGGTCTGACCGACGACGACCTCATCGCCGGCGCGCCCGACGTCGGCTTCCCCGTCTTGGTCAAGCCGTCCGCAGGCGGCGGCGGTAAGGGCATGCGCCTGGTGGAGCGCGCCGAGGATCTTCCCGCGGCATTGGCCAGCGCTCGCCGAGAGGCAGCGTCCTCGTTCGGTGACGACACCCTCTTTCTCGAGCGATTCGTGTTGCGGCCGCGGCACATCGAGGTGCAGATCCTCGCCGACGGTCACGGCAACGTCATCCATCTCGGCGAACGCGAATGCAGCCTGCAGCGACGCCATCAGAAGGTCATCGAAGAGGCGCCGTCGCCCTTGCTGGACGAAGCAACCCGGTCACGCATCGGCGAGGCCGCGTGCAACACCGCCCGCAGCGTCGACTACTCCGGGGCGGGCACGGTCGAATTCATCGTCTCCGCAGACAGCCCGGACGAGTTCTTCTTCATGGAGATGAACACCCGGCTACAGGTGGAGCACCCGGTCACCGAGATGGTCACCGGACTCGATCTCGTCGAGTGGCAGGTGCGCGTCGCCGCCGGTGAAGCGCTCACTCTGAGCCAAGACGACATCCAGCTGACCGGCCACGCCATCGAGGCCCGCGTCTATGCCGAGGACCCCGGCCGTGGATTCCTCCCCACCGGCGGCACCGTCGTCGGACTCCGTGAACCCACCGGACCGGGCGTCCGCGTCGACTCCGGCCTCGCCGTCGGAACCGAGGTGGGCAGCAATTACGACCCGATGCTCTCGAAGGTGATCGCCTACGGCCCCGATCGCAGCACGGCTCTGCGTAGCTTGGACCGCGCACTGGCCGACACCGCGGTCCTCGGAGTCGTCACCAACATCGAGTTCGCACGATTCCTGCTCGCCGACAACGATGTTCGAGCCGGCAACCTCGATACCGGACTGCTGGACCGCCGGGTAGAGGATTTCGTAGCCGCCGAGGCAACCGACGAGTCGCTGATCGCCGCGGCAGCCATCGCCTGGCTCGATGTGTGGCACTCGGCCGGACAGGACATCTGGGGTTCGCCGTCGGGATGGCGAGTGGGAGCGCACGCGCCGTTCCACTGCCGTCTGGCATCCGGCGGTCGCACAGCTCACGTGTCCATCACCGGGACACTCGATGCTGCGACGGTCGTCGTCGACGACGGAGTGCCGCGCTCCCTCCGGGCAACCGCCGCCGAGGATTCCGTGAATCTGGTGCTCGATGATCGACGCGAGACGATGACGTTCGCCCGAAGCGATTCGTCCACCTGGATTTCCAGCTCGCGCGGCACGTGGCGAGTCGATCGGATTGCCGAGCCCAGTGTTCGCGAGAACGAAGCGCACTCCGGCAACGCCGAAATCCTCTCACCGATGCCGGGTTCGATCATCGCGATCGGAACCACCACCGGAAGTGCTGTCACGGCAGGCTCTGCCATCGTCGTCGTCGAGGCGATGAAGATGGAACACACCCTCACCACACCCATCGACGGCACCGTCGAACTTACTGTTGCCGTGGGGGATCAGGTCCGCGTGGACCAGATCCTCGCCCGAATCGTTCCCATAGACACAGAACAGGACCAGCCATGACCGATCATCTGTCGTCGTCGAATCTGCCCGACGAGTATCAGCAACTGGTGAAGTCCGTTGCCGACTTCACCCGCACGGTAGTCGCACCGGTCTCGGCCAAACACGATGCCGAACACTCGTTTCCGTACGAGGTCGTGGCCGGAATGGCCGAGATGGGACTGTTCGGCCTGCCGTTCCCCGAGGAGTTCGGCGGTATGGGCGGTGACTACTTCGCGCTGTGCCTGGCGCTCGAAGAACTCGGCAAAGTCGATCAGAGCGTGGCCATGACACTCGAGGCCGGTGTGTCGCTCGGTGCCATGCCCGTCTACCGCTTCGGTAATGATGCGCAGAAGCAGCAGTGGCTGCCCAAGCTCACTGCCGGTAAGGCTCTGGCTGCGTTCGGTCTGACCGAACCCGGTGCCGGAAGTGACGCGGGCGGCACCAAGACCACCGCCAAGCGCGACGGCAACGACTGGATCATCAACGGCAGCAAGCAGTTCATCACCAACTCGGGCACCGACATCACCGAACTCGTCACCGTCACCGCCGTGACCGGCGTCGACGAGACCACCGGACGCAAGCAGATCTCCTCAATTCTGGTGCCCACCGACACCCCCGGGTTCGTCGCCGAGGCCGCGTACAACAAGGTCGGGTGGAATGCGTCGGACACGCACCCGCTCAGCTTCACCGATGTGCGCGTGCCACAGGAGAATCTGCTCGGGCAGGAGGGCCGCGGGTATGCGAACTTTCTGCACATCCTCGACGAGGGTCGCATCGCGATCGCTGCCGTGTCGGTCGGTGCCGCGCAGGGTTGCGTCGACGAGAGCGTCAAGTACGCCAAAGAGCGTGAGGCCTTCGGTGCACCGATCGGCCGCAATCAGGCGATCTCGTTCAAGATCGCCCGCATGGAAGCCCGCGCCCACACCGCGCGGACGGCGTACTACGACGCAGCGGCATTGATGTTGGCCGGCAAGCCATTCAAGAAAGCGGCGTCCATCGCCAAGCTCGTCGCCTCCGAGGCGGCGATGGACAACGCCCGCGACGCGACACAGATCCACGGCGGCTACGGCTTCATGAACGAATACGTCGTTGCCCGGCACTACCGCGACAGCAAGATCCTCGAAATCGGCGAGGGCACCACCGAAGTTCAGCTGATGCTGATCGCACGGAGCCTGGGACTATGACGGACAAGCACATTCGCCAGCGCGGCCTGTGGTTCGAGGAGATGGAGCTTGGGACCGTGTACGAACACCGACCCGGTCGAACCATCACCGAGGCCGACAACACGCTGTTCACCACGCAGACGATGAACACCCAGGCTCTGCATCTCGACGCCGCTTACAGTGAGACAACAGCTTTCGGGCAGCGTCTGGTGAACTCGATGTTCACCGTGTCCACCCTCGTCGGGTTGTCGGTCGCGCAGCTGACCCAGGGCACCATCGTGGCCAATCTGGGCTTCTCCGAGGTCACCTTTCCCAAGCCACTGTTCCACGGCGACACCCTGTATGCGGAGACGGTGATCTCGGACAAGCGTGAATCCAAGTCTCGCCCCGGCGAGGGCATCGTGACGTTCACGCACACGGGCCGCAATCAGCACGGTGACGTCGTTGCGATCGCTGTCCGCAAGACGCTGGTCCGGATGCGCCCTTCGGAGGACCCGTCGTGAGTTGGGTCCCGCCGGGACCGGCGTGGCTGTTCTGCCCGGCAGACCGTCCCGAGCGCTACGAAAAGGCCGCAGCACGAGCAGATGTGGTCATCCTCGACCTCGAAGACGCGGTCGGTGCCGCGGACAAGGCCGGTGCTCGCGAGTCCGTCGTGTCGACCGCCCTGGACCCATCGCGCACCATCGTCCGCATCAATGCGCACGGTACCGAAGACCAGGCCGCCGACCTCGACGCTGTGCAGCAGACCGAATACACGACCGTCATGCTGCCCAAATGTGAGTCCGCCGACCAGATCAGCGCTCTGGCACCACTCAATGTCGTGGCACTGATCGAGTCCCCCCTCGGCGCGATGACGGTGTTCGACGCTCTCGCGGCCGACAACGCCATCGGTGCCATGTGGGGTGCCGAGGATCTGGTGGCCGCCATGGGCGGGAATTCGAGTCGGCTGAGCGACGGCTGCTACCGCGATGTCGCCCACCATGTTCGATCGCAGACCTTGCTCGCCGCCAAGGCACGCGGGGTGTTCGCGCTCGATTCCGTGTACCTCGACATTCCCGATCTCGACGGGGTTCGCGCCGAGGCCGACGACGCCGTGGCCGTGGGCTTCGACGGCAAGGTGGCCATCCACCCCAGCCACATCCCCGTCATCCGCGACGCCTACGCCCCCACGCCCGACGAGATCGAATGGGCCACAGCCGTACTCGAAGCCGTCGAACACAACCGGGGGGTCTTTGCCTTCCGCGGCCAGATGGTGGACGCCCCAGTGCTGGCCCATGCTCGACGCATCGTCAACCGCAGGCCCGCGTAGTTCTTTCGCGTTCGGTCAATCCGCCCCAGATACCGTACGGCTCATCGCATCGCTCGGCGTGCGACCGGCAGTGTTCGATCACCGGACACTGCCGGCAGACGGCCTTCGCTTCGGCCTCGATGTGTCGAAGGGTCGGACCACGTAAACCGGCCTCCGGGTAGAACATGGAGATCGGCATCGTTCTGCACCGCGCCTTCAGTTGCCATTCCCAGAGTTCGGTCACCGGTGTCGGCAACGTGACGTCCACTTCGCTCGTACCTCTTCTCCGCTGCCCTCGTTCGGTCAGTGCATGTGGCTTCCACCGTTGATGTCGATGGTGGTGCCGGTGAGGTACGCGGCGTCCTCGGACGACAGGAACGTGATGACGGAGGCTACTTCCCTGGTGGTAGCGGTGCGACCGAGAGGAATACCCTGAGCGATTGCCTTTTCCTGCTCATCGGTGCTGCCGACTCGAATGTTGGTGTCCACGGCTCCGGGGGTGACTGCGTTGATCGTGACGCCGGTGTCTTCCAACTCGCGAGCCAGGGATTTGGTGAAGCCGAGCAGAGCTGCTTTGGCGGAGGAATACGGAACCTTGCCGAAGACGCCGCCGCCGCGCTGCGCCGAGACAGAAGACATGGTGATGATGCGGCCCCATCGCTGCTCGATCATGTCCGGCAAGAACGCCTTGGTCACAAGGTAGGTTCCGGTGGCGTTGACCGCGAACACCTTGTTCCACAGCTCGAGCGTGGTCTCGAGAAACGGCACCGGAGACGTGATGCCGGCGATATTCGCGAGGGCACCGACCGGCGGCAGGCTACCTGCGTCGACCTCCTTTTTGGTTGCCGCATAAGCCTTGTCGACGCTGTCTTCGTCTGCGACGTCGATCGCATGGCCGAATGCAGCGATGTTGTACTGCGCCGCGATCTCGGCAGCTACCTTCTCCGACTTCTCGCCGTCGAGATCGAGAATGACGACGCCCCAGCCGTCCTCGGCGTATCGCTCGGCGGTGGCGCGGCCGATTCCCTTGTCGGACGTGGCTCCGGTGATCACTGCGGTCCGGATGGTGGTTGTCATGATGCCTCCTGGTCGGTGTGGTGGAGAAGTTCGGTGATGAGGCGGCCGGCGGCAGCCGTTGCCGTCGGACGTTGTTCGTCGGTGGTGTCTCTGGTCTCGAGTTCGAGGGCGTAATGGCCATCGAATCCCGCGGTCCGTAGTGCATCGATGCCGCTGCGGAAATCGACGTCACCTCGGCCGACGCTGATGTTGATGTTGCCCGGCTCGTCTATTGCGTCGGATCCACCGAGTCGGACGTTGCCGCGGGTCGCATCGCGAATATGGATGTGGGCAATGCGGTGTCCCGTCGATGTCGCGAACCGCACCGGGTCGCCGCCGGAGGCAACGATGTGACTGAAGTCCATGACGATGCCGATGTCCGGATCGATCCGGTCCGCCAGAGCGGCGGCACGACCGGTAGTGCAGCACAGCCTGAGTACGTGCAACGACTCGGTCCATACGGACACCTCGCGTGTCCGCGCTCGCATGGATGCGTACGAAAGGTTGGCTGCGACCCGGTCGAGATCGGCCTCGAGGGACTCGATGGGTGAATGTCCGATGGCACCGTTGGGTAGTACGAGAGCACGCGCCCCCACCGCGGCGGCCAGGTCCAGCAAGTGGCCGAGATGACTCGATGCCGTCAGGTCGGTGGTCGGATCGTTCAAGTCTCCGACGTCGCAGTTGATCGAACGGACAGTGAGTCCCGCGGCCCGCACTGCGTCGGTCACGTCGCGAACGCCGTGTTCGTCCAGTTCGAGGGGCACGTGGTCGCACACCCCCGGAAGCGAACCCAGGTCGATTTCCGTGAAACCGAGCTCGGCAATGACGCCGAGCGCATGGCGCAGTGGCAGGTGTCGAAACGAGATCGTCGAGCAACCCAGGCGTGAATCGAACATCAGCGCCCTCCGTCCTGTCGTCGTGATGCGGACCACAGTAGGCACGATGCTGCTCAACAGTCAACCGTCGCCGGTCGACTGTTGACAGTGACAGTGCATTGGGTCACACTCAATGCTGTTGACAGTCGACGGTCACTTGGACGAGTTTGAAACCAACACCCCAGCAGGAGAGTCCCCATGAGCACAGATGCTCTGCAGATGCGCGGACCGGTTCACGGCACGAAGGACGCCAAGCGCGTCGCCGTCGGATCATCGGTCGGTGCCGTCATCGAAACGTACGACTTCATCGGCTTCGGCACCGCCGCCGCCCTGTACTTCGGAACCGCATTCTTCCCCGGCTCCAACTCGGTGACCGGCACGCTCGCCGCGTTCGCCACGCTCGGCGTCGGGTTCGCGGCCCGCCCTCTCGGCGGAATCGTCGGAGGCCATCTCGGAGATCGAGTGGGCCGCAAACCGGTACTCGTGGGCTCCCTGATCCTGATGGGCCTCGCCACCTTCGCGATCGGCTTGCTACCCACATACGCCCAGGCCGGCATCGTCGCGCCGATCCTGCTCGTGGTGGTACGCATCATTCAGGGTCTCGCCTTCGGTGCCGAATGGGGTGGCGCGATCCTGATGAGTTACGAGCACGCGCCGTGGCGCAAGAAGGGCAAGTTCACCGGCATCGTGCAGGCCGGCTTCCCGGTGGGACTACTACTGGCCAACCTCGTATTCCTCGGAAGCGTCCACCTCGGCGGAGACTGGGCGTGGCGAGTTCCCTTCCTCTTCAGCATCGTGCTGGTCGCAGTCGGCCTGATCATCCGATCCAAGGTCCCCGAGTCGCCGGTGTTCGACGACGTGAAAGAGGCCGGTGTCTCCAAGTCGCCGATCAAGGAAGCAATCAAGCACGATTGGCGAAACATCCTGCGTGGCATCGGCCTTCGCATCGCCGAAACCGCAGGATACGCAGTGTCCGTCACCTACATGATCTCCTACCTGCACACCCAAGAACTGGCGAGCACCTCCGAGACCATCACCGCTCTGTGCATCGCCTCGTTCATCGGGATCTTCGCCACCACCGGCTGGGCCGCTCTCACCGACCGGATCGGGCGACGGCCCCTATACATCGCGGTCTGCACCTTCGGTGCCGTGTTCGCGATACCGATGTTCCTCCTCGTCAACACCGGCCTGTTCCTGTTCGTCGTCGCCACCATCGTTCTCGCCTACGCCGTATGCCAGAACGCACTTGCCGGCTCACAGGGCGCCTGGTTCCCCGAACTGTTCGACGCTTCCCGTCGCGCGTCGGGAGCCTCACTCGCGTACCAGATCTCGGCAATGGTCTCGGGCTTCACACCGTTCATCACCACGCTGCTGTTCGTCTGGCTCGGATGGCTCGGGCCGGCCCTACTGTTCATCGCCTACGCCCTGATCGGGCTCGGCTCCGCTCTCGCCACCAAGGAAACCTGGGGCCCCACCGAGCGCCGCCTCGCAGCACAGGCAGAACTCGACACCCCGGCGGATTTTCCGGCCACCACCCGCGCAAAGGAACTACTGTGAGCACGATAACCGAAGCAACACTTGATGACTCGACGGCCAAGATCCAACGCGCAGCCGAGTTCGCATACGCCATGCGACACCACGTCATCGATATGGGCGAGGCTCAGGGACAGGGCTACGTAGGGCAGGCCCTCGGAGCTGCCGACATCTTCGCCGCTGTCTACGCCGACCGATTGAAGTACCGGGCCGACGACCCGGAATGGTCCGAACGTGATCGCTTCCTGCTCTCCACCGGCCACTACGCCATCGGCCTCTACGCCGCCCTGGCCGCAGCGAACATCGTGCCGGTCGACGAGCTCGAGACGTACGGCTCGGATGAGTCCCGACTCCCGATGTCCGGAATGGCCACCTACACACCGGGTATGGAAATCTCCGGCGGATCGCTCGGCCACGGACTGACCGTCGCAGTGGGGATGGCCCTCGGACTCCGCCACCAGAACTCCGCGTCCCGAGTGTTCAACTTTCTCTCCGACGGCGAACTCGACGAGGGTTCGACGTGGGAGGCCGCGATGGGAGCCCATCACCATCGACTCGGCAACCTCATCGCGATGGTCGACATGAACGCACTTCAGGCGGACGGCCCGACAGCAGGCGTACTCGGAATCGAGCCCGTCCACGAGAAGTGGGCCGCGATGGGCTGGAACGTCTACCGCGTGAACGGTAACGATCCCGCTGCTCTCTCGGAAGCCTTCGATTCCGCTTGCGCCGCAGCCGAGCCCGTCGGGACACCGTCGATCGTCATCTGCGACACCAAGATCGGATTCGGTGTTCCCTTGCTCGAGAACAGGGAGAAGGCACATTTCATGCGCATCGACGAGAGCGAGTGGAGCATCTGCCGCGATCAGTTGACCGAACGTTTCACCGACCCGACCTACCTGCAGGAAAACGAGGTTCAGGCATGACCACCACCACGCCCCCGAAGCTGAAGACATCGGCCATGATCGCCTCGTTCGTCGATCCCGGCCAACGCACCGCCGACGCCCCCTTCGGTCACGCCCTGGTCCAGGCCGCGCAGAACAACGACAAGATCGTCGGCCTCAGCGCCGATCTCGCCAAGTACACCGACATGCACATCTTCGCCCAGGCGTTTCCGGATCGCTTCTTCCAGATGGGCATGGCCGAGCAGTTGCTTCTCGGAGCCTCCGCCGGCATGGCCGAGACCGGACTGATCCCGTTCGCATCGACGTACTCGGTGTTCGCTGCCCGTCGGGCATACGACTTCCTGTGCCTCGATATCGCCGAGCCCAATCTGAACGTCAACATCATCGGCGGCCTGCCCGGCCTCACCACGGGATACGGGCCGAGCCATCAGGCGACCGAGGACATCGCTATTTTTCGCGGAATGCCGAACCTGACGATCGTCGATCCCTGCGACTCGGTGGACATCAGTGCGGCAGTGCCCCAACTCGCTGCCTCCGACGGGCCGACGTACCTGCGCCTGCTTCGCGGCAAGGTGGCGACCGTGCTCGACGAATACGATTACACCTTCGAGCTCGGCAAGGCCAAGGTCATCCGTCCGGGCAACGATGTGGTGCTGGTGTCGAGTGGACTGATGACGATGCGCGCGTTGCAGGCAGCGAAGAACCTGGAGAAGCACAACATCGACGTCGCAGTGGTCCACACCCCGACCATCAAGCCGTTCGACGCCGATACCGTTCTGGCGCAACTGGATACGCCACGATTGGCGTTCACCTGCGAGAACCACACGAGGATCGGCGGACTGTTCGAGACCGTCGCCTCGGCGATCGTGGAGCGTGGACTCGGCAAGAAGGTAGGTGCCATCTCGTTGCCCGACGAGTTCCTCGCTGCAGGTGCGTTGCCCACACTGCACGATCGCTATGGCCTGTCGACGTCGAGCATCGAATCTCGCATCATGGCCGAACTCTGACGGACGTGCGGTCCGAGAAGTCGCCACGGTGCGACGGGACGCAGCACCGTAGACTCACTGTCGACAGCTATCAGTCGACTGTCTGCAGTGGGACGTCATCGACGAAAGGAGCCCCCGCCATGGGGCAACCCGGCGCACTTCTCGGACTGCAGAAGACCAATCTGCGTCAGCAGGCGGTCACTGCCCTACGTTCCGCCATCACCAGCGGTGAGCTTCGGCCGCGCAGCTCGTTGGTCGAGACCGAGCTCTCCGAGCGACTGCAGATCAGTCGAGGAACCCTGCGCGAGGCACTGCGACAGCTGCAGCAGGAAGGCCTCGTCGTCACCGGCGCGCGTGGCCGCCTGCATGTTCGTCACCTCGACACCAAGGAAATTCAGGACATCTTCTCGGTGCGCGGCGCGCTCGAAGGTTTGGCCGCCGCCGAGGTCGCTCGCCACCCCGAGCGGCCTCGTATCGTCGCCGAGTTACGCGCGGCATTGGATTTGATGAGCAAAGCACCGAAGGACGAGACACTCGACGACCGCATCGAGGCAGATCTCGACTTTCATCGGCTGCTGTGTCGATCGGCCGACAACGAGACCCTGCTGCACTCGTGGACCAGCCTCGAAGGTTCCATTCGCATGTCCATCATGTACGCCGGACGCGACCGCGCGGTCGGCAACATGAATGCCGACCGCCACCACGAGATGGTCGACGCGATCGAGGCCGGGATCCCCGACACCGCCACCGCTGCGGTGCGTGCACACATGGCCTGGGCTGTCAGCAATCTGGTCGCTTAGTCCAACTCGACTGCCGCGGGAGGATTGAGCACACGGTCCATCGCAGCCAGATCCACGGCACGAGTGCGACGAGACAACGCCGTATCGAACATGGTGAAGCCGTGGAATGCGCCCGGCCAGCAATGGAATTCGACTCTGTTCCCGGCCGCCAGAAGACTGCGGGCGTATTCCATGCCCTGATCACGTAGCGGATCCAATTCGTTGACCGTGAGATAGGTCGGCGGCAACCCCGACAGGTCCTGTCGTCGAGCCGGAGAGGTGTTCTCGTCCGGAGCTCGGTCCCCGAGGTAGTGCTGCCAACTCAAGATGGCGTTCCCGGCGTTCCAGAACACCGCGTCGACACCCTGTTGCATCGACGGTGTGTCCGGCCTGTCGTCGAGCGCAGGCTCGATCAGTGCCTGCATCACCAAGCTCGGGTCACCGCTGTCACGAAGTTCCAACGCGGTACACGCGGCCAGACACGCTCCCGCGCTCGTTCCCAGCAGACCGATCCGCAGCGGGTCACCGCCGATGCCGGCGGCCGCGTCCATCGCCCAGCGCACAGCGGTGATGCAGTCGTGAACGGCTGCGGGATAGGGGAACTCAGGGGCCAGTCGGTAGTCGACCGCGATGACGACGCAATGCAGAGCCACAGCGAGCTCTGCATTGCGTGCGTCGTTCGAGGCCGCCGAACCCAACGCGAACCCGCCACCGTGCATTTCTACGACGACGGGCATCGCATGATCTGCCGCGGGATGTGGGACGGTGAGCCGAACTCCGACGGAGTGCCCCGCGAACGTCGCGGTCGTGTTCCGGACCTGCACACCCGAGGGTGGTGGCTCCAGAGGACCGTCCGCCGCAGCCCGCGCCGCGGGAATGTCCCGAAAATCCAGCGCCGGCACATCGGAAACCAACCGCATCAATTCGGGATCGAGGTCGTCGATACGCATATTCCCACGATAGATCCCGACACATCGACGTTCGATTGCAGACGCGGCGAGCCGCAACTCGTGCCCCTGGTCGACGCCGTCCGGCAGCCCGAGAGCTGAGATCAGCTCAGCTGATCCACTACCGTCCGCGTCGCGTCGGCGACGAGGGCGTTCATGGCCGGTGAGTCCTCTGCACCCGACGCAGTGGCACTGAGGACGACCAACAAGATCCGCTGTCCATCGGGTCCGAGCAGCAGTCCCGCATCGTTTGAGACGCCGTAGCTGCCGGTTCCGGTCTTGTCCGCCGAGGTCCATTGCGACGGGATTCCCGCACGGAAGCGGGCCGTGGACGTCTCGGTGCCGGCCATCCAGTCCAACAATTGTTCTCGCGACGCCGCCGTCAGCACATCGCCGTCGAGCAGGGTTCGATAGCCGGCCGCCATGGAGTTGGGTGTCGTGGTGTCCCGCGGATCATCCGGGATGGCCGTGTTCAGTTCCGGCTCGGTGCGATCGAGTCTGAATTCGGTATCCCCCAGCGACCGCGCGAAGTCGGTGAGTGCCGCGGTACCACCTGCCTCGCGAATGAGCAGGTTGCCGGATGTGTTGTCACTCTTGGTCAGTGCGGCCGAGGCCAGGTCAGCGAGGGTAACGACCGAGCCTGGCTGCCAGTCGACGGCGGACTCGGGCACCTTGTCTTCCGCGGTGATCGTCCTGGTGTCGGTGAGCTGCAACCTGCCCGCGTCGACGGCTGCGAGGACGGCACCGGCGGCGTACACCTTGAACGTCGAGCAGAACGCGAAACGCTCATCACCACGGTTGCTTTCGGTAGCACCGGACGCCAGATCGACGGCACTGACGCCCAGCCGTGCCCGCTCTCTGCCCTCGAGATCCGCATATGCCTGGTCGGCACTGGGCTGTTCGCTCGTGGCACCGCTCAGGGACTGGGAACTACTGGTGTCGGACCGCGGGGGTTCGGTAGTTGTTGTCGAGGAACAGGACACGCCTGCGGTCAGCGCCGCCGCTGCGATCACGGTGATCAGTCGGGTGGATGTCGAGGTACGCATGGTCTCACCCGATCACATCCCGTCACCCCCGGGCCAAGTCCCGAGGCGCTGCCGCATCATTCCTCTTCGGTATCGCGGCAGGTGACCGTGTTTCAATAGGCCGGTGGATCTTGTTCGCCATCTCGAGTATTTCGTCGCCGTCGCCGAAGAACGCCACTTCGGCCGCGCAGCGGCCACTCTCGGCGTGACGCAACCACCCGTGTCTCGGGCGATCAAGGCTTTGGAGAAGCACCTGGGTCTCACGCTCGTGGAGCGGACACCCGATGGTGCCGCCGTCACCGAACACGGTGCTGCACTGTTGCCGCGGGCCCGGTTGATCGTCGACGACGCCCGCCGCTTGAGCAGCACAGCGGAGTCACTCACCGAGTCCAGAACGGTCCGCATCGGCATCGTCCCCCAACTCGACGATGCAGTGGCCGCACGCATCGCCGCGTCCGTCGGAGTCCGGGCGCGGGTGGTGACCGGCGGCGCAGTGTCTTTGCTGGACAGCGTGCGCGCCCACGAACTCGACGTTGCAGTGATAGATCACCCGGTGGTTCTCGATCGACTGGTGGCCGGTCCGGTCATCGCATTGCCCCGACGTGTCAGTGTGCCTGCAGGTCACCGGTCGGCTCGAGCCGAGCGGCCACGACTGACCATGCTGTCCGACCTCGCCTTCGCCACCACGCCGCGAACTGCGAATCCACCCGCGCACGATCTGTTGCTCGACGTGTTCCGTCGCCATGCCCTCGATCCAGAGGTGTTCATTGCGAACAGCTTTCGCGACATCTCGATCAGTGTTGCATCGGGTCGCTGTTTCGCTCTCGTGCCGGCCGCGAGCCCGGTCCTACCCGGCACCGAGCATCTCGACCTCGTTTCCGACGACGTGGCCCTGCGAGTGCGGATCGTGCGCCGCACGGACGAATCGGACTATCTGGTCGATCTCGTCGATCGAATCCTGTTGCAGGCCCGGCAGTGAATTCGACCGAGGAGCAACTGCGCGCAGTGTTCGCCGACGCGGGCTGCCGCGGTTGGGTACGCGCCGAAAGGATCGACGGCACCGGCACAGTCGTCGAACACGAGGGAGACGATCCCGTCGTCGCCGCGTCGGTATGGAAAATCGTGGCTTTGGTCGCGGCGGCACGGGCATTCGACGCGGGATCACTGACAGCCACCGATTCGATACGACTCGTTCCGGCCCAGTGCAGCCCCGGACCAACGGGCATCGCGACCTACGCGGATCCGGTGAGCATGAGCTGGCGCGACATCGCACGGTCGATGATCACCGTCTCCGACAATGCCGCTGCCGATGCGCTTCTCGGCGCCCTGGGCCTGGATGCGCTCTCCCGAGTGATCGACGACCTCGGGCTGGAACAGACTCGGATCGTCGGTGGTACGAAGACTCTGGGTGAGCAGATCGTGCGGGACACAGGCCGATTGAGCGCTGACGAAGCGCTGGGCTTACCGGCGAGCAATTACACGGTGATCGACAGCGCGGGCTTCGATCCGGCGTACACCTCGTGCACCACACCCCGTGACAGCAATACCGTTCTGCGCTCGATCTGGCTGGGCACCGCGGCGTCACCTACGCAATGCCGGTACATGAAGGAGGTTCTTGCTCAGCAGATATGGCCGCATCGAATTCGCAGCGGGATTCCGTACCCGGATGTGCAGGTCGCAGGCAAGACGGGCACCATCGGCCCCATTCGCAACGAGGTTGCCGTGGTGACCTTTCCCGGCGAGAAGCCCGTCGCGGTGTCGGTGTTCACCAGGGCGGCGCGAATGGACCTGTACCTCCCGCTGGTCGATCAGGCCATCGGCCATGCGGCCAGGATCGCGGTGACCGCGGTACGTCAGGCACCGCATTCGGGAACGCCGTGACCGGATCGGCACCACGTGTTCACTCCGGGAGCGTCGCCCAGATCGTAGGTCATCAACACTCGGGTGTCGTTGTATCCGATACTCGGTGAGGCCTCGAATCGCTTGCCCGCGTACAGCACTCCGCCCAGTCCGTCACCGGCCAGGAACGTGCGCTCCACCAGCGTGACGACCACGCCGTCCTCTTTGTCGTCACCGATCGGGGTGTAGGTGGCCGTCCAGGTTTCGACGTCGCAGCAACTCGATCCGGTGGAGAACGTGCTGCTCGCCGGGTCGGGATCGAGATGAAGAATGCTCGCGTGCCGCTGCCAATCCCCCATGATCGTCGACGCGAGGTCGTCGTCACCCGGGTTCGATACAGGAGGAATCTCCGGCTGCACCGGATCCTGAACGGGCGGCTCGTCCACGCTGGGCTGAGCAGGGGGCAGTACAGCGGTCGGCGTCGCCACCGACGCCTCGCTCGGCCCCGATCCATCGTCCGGCTCCACGGCCACCGGACTTTCCGAGGGCGCGTTCTCGACCGGAGCCGCTGGTGGGGCAACGGCCGCAGGGGTCGACGGGGGTGCCGCCTGGGGCGCGGGACCGGTGTCGTTGCCGCCGCATGCCGTCAGGGTGGCGATGGCAACCACCGCCAACATTGCAGATCCGAACGATCGCACTCTCATGACGACTCCCCACTCGCGACGAATATCGTGCCCGGTCTATCGCCTCGGGCTCGACTCCGTTACTTGCGCTAAGCAGGTCACGCTTCGGTAACAGTGTTCATCGGCATCGAACGCTCACTGCGCGGTCCACGTGGGGTCGCGTTTCTGCAGGAATGCGGTGATGCCTTCGACCACGTCTTTCGTCGTGGTGAGTCGGTCCAATTCCTCACGGTTCTGTTGCCACGACCTGTCCTCGTGCGCAATGGTGCCGTCGGTGATGCGTCGGGCCAGTCGCTTCGATGCCCGCACCGCGAGCGGGGCACCCTCCGCGCAGAGCCGAGCGAGACCGAGTGCGGTGTCGAGGACGTCGGTGGACGGGACCACCCTGTTGACCAGTCCCCACCTCGCAGCCTCCTGCGCGGAGATCGGCTGCCCGGTCAGGATCATTTCCAACGCAATGTGTTCCGGTACCGCGGCCATGAGTCTGAAGGCTCCCCCTGCACCGGCTATCAACCCCCGGCGAATCTCGGGCAAGCCGAATACTGCCGTTTCCGACGCGACGACCATGTCCGACACCAGAGCGATCTCGGTTCCGCCTCCCATCGCCGACCCATTCACGGCCGCGATGATCGGAACCGAAATCGGGTGTTGGACGATCCCGGCGAAGCCCCACTGTTCGGTCTCGGGCGGGGTCACCGCGGCCGGACCTCCGGTGCCGAGGGCCTTCAGATCGGCACCGCCACAAAATGTTGCCGAACCAGCACCGGTCAAGACGATCGCCCGGATGTCGCGGTCGGCCTCGGCCGACTCCCACGCCTGTCCGAGCAGCGTGTGCACTCGGGCGTCGATGCTGTTGGCGGCTTTCGGCCGGTTGATCGTGACGACCAGTACGTGGCCTTCGCGCCTCGTCGATACGACAGGTTCGGGGCTAGCTGCTTCGGACACGAATGTTCCCTTCGATGATATCGACAGTGACTGTGGTGCCGATGATTTCGCGTGCAGGTTCGCTGCGATAGAGGGACAGCGCATGGGCACTGGCGACGTCCCCGGGTGCTGTCTGTGCGGCGACGCGTCGTCCGTGCTCGTCCCGTGCGACGAGGAAAGCCTGGTTCGGCTCCTGCTGGCGTGAATGCTCGACCGAGACGGTCTCCACCACGAGGTCACCGTCCTGGACCGGTGCCGTAGAAGGCGAATCGGATTGCAGCACCGCGGGTTCGGGGTTTCCGATGTAGCCGAGCGGATGCTGATCGCCACTCAACAGCACGGAGTGGTGATAGGTCAGGTAGCCGCCGTTGGCATGCACCAGCGAATGACTCTTACCACCGCGGATCTCCCGAACCGATGCGGTGATCGAATGCAGCGAGTGGCTACTGAGTGGTCCACCGAAAGAGGAGTGCCCGCCGGTCACGCTGGGAAGCAAGGACGTCGGCGTTCCGAGGTGGCGAGCGGCCAGGGTCGGCACGATCGGGAAGCAGCTGTAGACGTCCAACACGTCCAGTTGATCGACCCCGATCTCCGCTGCATCCAGCGCTCGATCGAGTGCGTGTTCCATCGCCGCAGAATGTCCGAAGCTGTTGCGCTCGAGGATGTCCACGGTGTCTTCGGCACCCGCACCACCCCAGACGTACACGATGTCGCTCTCGGGAACGCCGCGTTCACGGGCTTCGGCCAGACTCGTCACCACGATGCACGCCGCCTGGTCGACGAAAGGCATGGCGTTCATCGACAGCGGATACGGCTCGCAGACGATGCGGTTCTTCGGCGACGGCGTGCCGATATCTTCAGCCGTCCGCGCGCGGCCGTTCCACGAGTACGGATTCTTCTCGGCGACAGTGGAGAACGCGGCATACAGTTCGCTGCACTCGGCCTGCCGTGCAACCGGATCCAGGCCGGACTCGAATCTGAATCGGCTCTCGAACAAAGGGTAGATCCGCACCGGTGAAATCAGTCCGGCCTGTTGCATTGCGGCGCTTCCGAGTTGATCGAGATCGAAGCTGGGCGGACCTCCCGGGTCTGCGCTCCATCCCCCGTCCCGCACCGGGTCTCGTCCGGCCTTGACCAGCGCACTCATCGTGGCCTGAGCCTCACCGCCCGCGATCACCGCCACCGTCGACTCCCCGAACGCGATGCGCTCGGCAGCGCGGTCGAGAAGGCGCGCAGGCCATTGCCCACCGATCGGAGCATCGAACAGATCTACGGGTGTGGCGTCGAACCGACGGGCGAGCGCTGCGGCGGGGCTCGCGTACGCCCAGCTCGCGATATGGCAGAACGCGATGCTGTCCGCCCGGCCAATCCATGGCTCCGACGTGCGCGAATTCTCGAGGGCGGACGTCGTCGCGAGCGCAACCAAGTCGATCGGTTCGACGCCGACGGGTTCGCCGCGGCCACTGGCTTCTCCGATAGCCACGATCACCGGAACACGCGTCGGATCCACCGTCGACGCCTCGTGGCGTGCAGAACTCATGACCGGAAACCTATTACAGACACAGATTGTCCGCAATGCCGGGCAGATGCAACAATTTGTGGGTGACCGAGGAAGCCAGGAACCGACGGGGCCGGCCGCGCGATCCCGATCTGGAGGACCGCGTGTACGACGCAGTGCTCGAGGTCTATTGGGAAAGGGGTTGGTCCGGCTTCACCCTCGACGCCGTTGCCCGCCGCGCGTCCGTCGGCAGGGCCGCGCTCTACCGACGGTGGGAATCGAAGGGCGCTCTGGTCGTCGATGCGCTGGAAGCTCGCAGTCCGCTCGCCACGCCGATTGACCTCGGAACGCTGCGAGCGGATCTGGTCGAACTGGCGGTGCAGCTGCTGCAGGGTTACCGAGGAACAGCCGGGTTGGTCAGTCTGCGGGTCGCCCTCGACGCACGGGTGTACCCCGATCTGTTGGGTCGAATGATGGAGTCACTCAACAAGAGCCGCTTGGTCGCGGCGCGTCTCATCGTGCACCGCGCTCAGAGCAGGGGCGAACTACCCGAGTCGGCCGATACGACGCGGATTCTCGAACTGGTGACCGGAGCGGTATTCAGCCACGTCATCTTCTCGCATCGAGACGATTCCGATCGAGCCGAGACCGACCGCGTCTACGCCGAAAATCTCGTCGACGCTGTCCTGGGCGGGGTCGGTGCACTCTGACGAGGTCTCGTTACTCGTCCGCGGCATATCCCGATCGCCTTCTGTACAGACTCCACCCCGCTGCACCGCCGGCTGCCGCAGCGATCACACCGACCCCGATCGAGACCACCGGAACGACCGCAATACCGTCGTCGACGGCCACCTGCTGTGGCTGCCCGAACTGTTTCGTCGTTGCGGCAACGGTCTTCACGTCGTCGGAATAGGTTGTCGCCGAGCACGAATCGACCGCCCATGGCGCATCCTGAGTGCCGTAGGTCGTCGCGAACACCAGGTACTCCTCCTTCAGATCGAAGGTGGTGCCACACGCAGCGCTCTCACGTGCAGTGGAGATGGTCGTTGTTTCGCCGACCTCACCTCGAAAGATTTCACGGACGTCGAAGTCGTAGTACAGCGTGAGATCATCTCGCCGCTCGGCGACCGGCGTACCGATGAAGACCGCATTCTCTCCGCGGGCAAAGTCCGCGAGTTGCCGATCCAACTCCGAGCCACCCTGAAAGTAGGCACAGCTACACGCGTGTGCGGCCCCCGGTCGAGCGAACATCAGAACCACCGTCAGTGGCGTGACCACGGACAACACGAGAACACAGCGTATAAACCGCTTCATGGCGATCAGTGTCACACGCGAAGGTCGGCGAACTCCGAACGATTTCTGCCGCTACAACAGTTCCCTGATCGCGTTCTCGAAGCCGGTGACGTGCTCGAGAGTCAGTTCGGCAGCGGTGTCCGCGTCGCCGTCGATGATGGCCTGCAGCAAGACGACGTGCTCGCGAACGTGGCCGGCCACGTTCGGCAGTCGGTCGAGAAACAGGCACCAGATGCGCGTGGCGTGCGCGTCCAGGCTGACCAGAATATCTTCGAGGTGGGGGTTCCCCGATGCCCGATAGATCTCCCGATGCACCGCAACATCTTTGCGGAGTACCTCACGTGAATCGTCGGTGTCGTCGATGCTCGCGATCGAATCCGCGAGCTCGGCCAACCGGTCTCGCGCTGCTCGGGTGGCCGTGCGGGCCGCTCGCGCCGAAGCCGCGGGCTCGAGCTGCTTACGGATCTCGGAGATGTTGGCCAGGTCGGTCATGTCGACGGCGGTCGCGAAGGTTCCGCGTCGGGGATAGGCCACGACGAGTCGCTCCCGTTCGAGTCGTTTGAGACCCTCACGAATAGGCGTGCGGCCCAGCCCCAACTGCTCGGCCAGGCGGTCGTCGTTGATGGGCTCGCCCGGCCGGATTTCCAGCATGATCAGCTGCTCACGCATTATTTCGTAGGCTCGATCGGCATTGGTCCCGACGGACTGCGTTGCATCGATCACCGGTTGCATTCCGATTGTCATCTTCTGTACTCACTCCCGGTCGCTGCCCCGCCCTTGACGGCCCTGCTTTGTGATCTTACTCTATTGGCATCTTGATATATCAGTTCCAGACCATTGATCTTCCAGAAGGGCGGCCATCTTGACGCAGGACTTCGCACCGACGGCGACGGCACCGCACCCGAGAGGCGTGACGAACCGTGTCCTCGCCGATCTCGACCCCGAGGTGCACCGCGCGATCAGTGCCGAGCTCGGCCGCCAGCAGAACACCCTGGAAATGATCGCCAGCGAGAACTTCGCGCCACTGGCCGTCATGCAGGCGCAGGGCTCGGTACTGACCAACAAGTACGCCGAGGGCTACCCCGGCCGGCGCTACTACGGCGGATGCGAAAACGTCGACGTCATCGAGCAACTCGCGATCGACCGGCTCAATGCCCTGTTCGGGTCGTCGTTCGCCAACGTGCAGCCGCACTCCGGGGCGCAGGCCAACGCCGCTGCGATGGCGGCACTGCTGCAGCCCGGTGATTCCATCCTCGGACTCGCACTCGCCCACGGCGGACACCTCACCCATGGCATGAAGCTCAACTTCTCGGGCAAGCTGTACGACGTCTCGGCCTATCACGTCGGCGAGCACGACCATCTCGTCGACATGGAGGAGGTCGAGCGCCTCGCCCACGAGCACCGCCCCAAACTGATCATGGCCGGCTGGTCCGCCTACCCGCGTCACCTCGACTTCGCCGAATTCCGCCGCATCGCAGACGACGTCGGTGCCTACCTGATGGTGGACATGGCGCACTTCGCAGGCCTGATCGCCGCCGGACTGCACCCGTCGCCGGTACCGCACGCACATGTGGTCACCTCCACCACGCACAAGACGCTCGGCGGCCCACGCGGCGGTGTGATCATCACCAACGACGCCGCTCTGGCGAAGAAATTCAACTCGTCGGTCTTTCCCGGTCAGCAGGGCGGACCGCTCGAGCACGTCATCGCAGCCAAGGCAGTGTCCTTCAAACTCGCTGCCGAAGAGGACTTCCGGGAACGGCAGGAGCGCACCCTCGAAGGCGCGAAGATCCTGGCCGATCGACTGCTGACCGACGACGCCGCAGCCGCGGGCATCGACGTGGTCTCGGGCGGCACCGACGTCCACCTCGTTCTCGTGGACCTCCGCAAGTCCGAACTCGACGGCAAGCAGGCCGAGGACCGACTCCATCACGTCGGAATCACGGTGAATCGCAACGCGGTTCCGTTCGATCCCCGGCCGCCCATGGTGAGCTCCGGAGTCCGGATCGGCACCCCGGCTCTGGCGTCCCGCGGCCTCGACGCCACGGCGTTCGCCGAGGTCTCCGACGTCATCGCCCACGCGTTGCGTCCCGACACCGACGACCGCGGACTCGATGCACTGCGCACCCGGGTCGAAGCCGTCGCCGCGCAGTTCCCCCTCTACCCCGACCTGACGGAAGGCTACCGATGACCGCCCCCGCAACCCCACCGGGCGCACATCTGCCCGACCACCCGGACTTTCTGTGGCGCAACCCCGAGCCGAAGAAGTCCTACGACGTCGTGATCATCGGCGGCGGCGGACACGGCCTGGCCACAGCGCACTACCTCGCCAAGAACCACGGCATCACCAATGTGGCTGTGCTGGAGAAGGGGTGGCTCGCCGGCGGCAACATGGCGCGCAACACCACCCTCATCCGCTCGAACTACCTGTGGGACGAGAGCGCACGCATCTACGAGCACTCCCTGAAGCTGTGGGAAGGGCTCGCCGACGACCTCGACTACCCCATCCTGTTCAGCCAGCGCGGAGTCCTCAACCTCGCGCACAGCCTGCAGGACGTGCGCGACAGCGTACGACGCGTCGAAGCCAACCGACTCAACGGCATCGACGCTCAGTGGGTGGACCCCGACGAGGTCAAGAAGCTGTGCCCGATCGTCAACATCTCCAGCGACATTCGCTACCCGGTGCTCGGCGCGACGTATCAGCCGCGCGCCGGCATCGCCAAGCACGACTACGTCGCCTGGGGATTTGCCCGACGCGCCGACGCTGCCGGTATCGACATCATCCAGAACTGCGAGGTCACCGGTTTCACCACCGACGGCAACCGCGTCACCGGCGTCAAGACCACCCGCGGCGACATCGCTACCGGCCAGGTGGCACTGTGCGCGGCCGGCCACACCTCGACGCTGACGGACATGCTCGGCATCAAGACTCCGCTGCAGAGCCATCCGTTGCAGGCCCTCGTCTCGGAGTTGCTCGAGCCGGTGCATCCCACGGTGGTCATGTCGAATGCCGTGCACGTCTACGTCTCTCAGGCCCACAAGGGCGAACTGGTGATGGGTGCAGGCGTCGACTCCTACAACGGTTACGGCCAGCGCGGTGCGTTCCACATCATCGAACGACAGATGGCCGCTGCAGTCGAGCTGTTCCCCGTGTTCGCTCGCGCGCATCTGCTGCGCACCTGGGCCGGCATCGTCGACGTCTGTCCCGACGCCTCCCCCATCGTCGGGCGCACGCCGTTCGACAACGCGTTCCTCAATTGCGGTTGGGGCACAGGCGGATTCAAGGCGACCCCCGGTGCCGGTTGGTGCCTGGCCGACACCATCGCCAACGACGAGGTACACGAGTACATCGCACCGTTCAGCCTGGACCGATTCGTCACCGGCGCGCTGGTGGACGAGCACGGTGCCGCAGGCGTCGCGCACTAGTTTCTCCGCCCCGACACACGCAGCACCCGAACGAGAAATCTTGGAGTGGCAATGCAATTGATCGAATGCCCGTGGTGCGGGAGTCGAGAAGAGACCGAGTTCCACTACGGCGGCCAGGCGCACATCGCCTACCCCGAGGACCCCTCGGCCCTCACCGACGAACAGTGGGCGCACTTCGTGTTCTTCCGCGACAACCCCAAGGGGCTCTTCGCCGAACGGTGGAGCCACAGCGCAGGGTGCCGGCGTTGGTTCAACGCCGTACGAGACACCGCCACCTACCGAATCCACAGTGTCTATCGCCTCGACGACCCGAAGCCGGTGAACCCATGACCGCATTCCGCACCGCATCCGGCGGCCGCATCGACCGCACGAGCACCTTCGAATTCACATTCGGCGGCTCGGCCCTGCAGGGTCACCCGGGCGACACGCTGGCATCTGCATTGCTCGCCAACGGGATTCATCAGGTCACCACCAGCATCAAGCTCGGTAGGCCGCGAGGATTCACCGCAGCGTGGGCCGAGGACACCGGCGGACTCGTACAGATCGAGGAGCCGTTCCCCGAGCCGATGCTGCTCGCCACGACGATCGAACTGTACGACGGCCTGGTCGCCCGTGGTATCCCCGGGCAGGGGCGTCTCGCCGAGATCTCCGACTCCGCCAAGTACGACGCCATGCACGCCCACGCCGACCTGTTGGTCGTCGGCGCAGGCCCGGCCGGTCTGACGGCCGCATTGGTCGCGGCCCGCAGCGGCGCTCGTGTGGTCGTCGTCGACGATCAGTGCGAGTTCGGTGGCTCCCTCCTCGGCTCCGACGACGTCATCGACGGCAAGCCCGCGTTGGACTGGGTGGCCGACGCGGTGACCGAGTTGTCGACCTTCCCCGATGCGAGGGTGCTGCGCCGCACCACCGCGTTCGGTTCCTACGACGACGGCTTCGTCCTCGCGCTCGAGCGCCGCACCGATCATCTGGGTCTGGAAGCGCCTGCAGCACTGAGCCGTCAGCGCGTCTGGCGTATTCGATCGCGGCACATACTGGTGGCCACCGGCGCTCACGAACGTCCCGTCGTGTTCACCGACAACGATCGCCCTGGAATCATGTTGGCGGACAGCGCACGAACATTCCTGCATCGCTACGGCGTGACGGTGGGAACCGAGGCCGTCGTCTTCACCACCAACGACAGCGCGTACAAGGCCGCCGTCGATCTGCACGACGCCGGGGTCCGCATCGCGAGCATCGTCGAGGCCCGCTCCGAGGCACCGGAACATTGGCTCGGCCTGTGCCGCGAGCGCGGTATCGAGGTGCGCACCGGAAGCGTCGTCTCCGGCACCCGCGGCGACACCCGCGTCACCCACGCACTGGTCACCGGGGCCGACGGTGCCACCGACACGGTGGCGTGCGACGTACTGCTCGTCAGCGGCGGTTGGAACCCCGCCGTCCACCTGTTCAGCCAGGCCCGCGGAAAGCTGCGCTACGACGGCACACTCGGCGCATTCGTTCCCGCAGACGACGTCGAGGGCATCAGTGTCGCCGGGTCGGCCTCGGGAGTGTTCGACCTGGCCGGCTGCATCGGTGGCGGCAGCTCGGCAGCGGCCGGCGCGCTGAACCGTCTGGGCTTCTCCGTTTCGGAAACCCCTGCACCCGAGGTCGATTCCGTACCCAGCAGCCCGTCGCTGGTGCTGTGGCGGGTACGCGACGACTTCGGGGCCGACAGCCAGTTCGTCGACGTGCAGCGCGACGCGACGGTGGCCGACCTGGTCCGGGCTGTCGGGGCGGGCATGTCGTCGATGGAGCACATCAAGCGCTACACCACGATCGGCACCGCGCACGATCAGGGCAAGACCTCCGGTGTGGTGTCCTCGGGCATCGTGGCCGAACTGCTCGACAAGCCGGTGGAGAACCTGGGCACCACCACGTTCCGCCCGCCGTACACCCCGGTGGCGTTCGCGGCGTTGGCCGGCCGCAATCGCGGTATGGCCTTCGACCCGGAACGGGTTACCGCAGTCCATGATTGGCACGTCGCCCGCGGTGCGGTCTTCGAGGACGTCGGACAGTGGAAGCGGCCACGCTACTACCCACTGCCCGGCGAAGAGATGCACGACGCCGTGCTGCGCGAATGTGCTGCCGTGCGTGCGGGAGTCGGCATGCTCGACGGTTCGACCCTGGGCAAGATCGACGTGCAGGGTCCCGACGCCGGTGCGGTGCTGGACATGTTCTACACGAACATGATGAGCAACCTGAAGGTCGGCATGGTGCGGTACGGCGTGATGTGCGGTGCCGACGGCATGGTGATCGACGACGGCACCGTGATGCGGTTGGCGGACGACCGATTCCAGGTGTTCACCACCACCGGTGGCGCGGCCGGAATGCTCGACTGGATGGAAGAATGGCTGCAGACCGAGTGGCCGCACCTCGCGGTTCGGCTGACGTCGGTGACCGAGCAGTGGGCCACCTTCCCCGTCGTCGGGCCGCGCTCTCGCGACCTCGTCGGCGAGATCTTTCCCGAGATCGACGTCTCCAACGAGGCGTTCCCGTTCATGGCCTGGCGAGATGCCTCGATCGACGGTGTACCGGTGCGCGTAGCGCGCATCAGTTTCTCCGGTGAACTCGCCTTCGAGGTGAACATCGATTCCTGGCACGCCCACGCACTGTGGTCGCAGCTGATCGCGGCGGGTGAGAAGTACCGCATCACCCCCTACGGCACCGAAACCATGCACGTGCTTCGGGCCGAGAAGGGTTACCCGATCGTCGGTCAGGACACCGACGGCACCGTCACCCCGCAGGATCTCGGAATGAGCTGGGCGGTATCGAAGAAGAAGCTCGACTTCATCGGAAAGCGGTCGTTCGACCGGGCCGAGAATCGGAACCCGTTGCGCAAGCAGTTCGTCGGACTCCTGCCCGTCGATCGCGAAACCGTCCTTCCGGAGGGTTCGCAGATCATCGAACACTCCGACACCGGTGTCCTGCCCGAACTGCCGGTACCGATGCTCGGCCACGTCACGTCGAGTTACGCCAGCGCAGAACTGGGCCGGCCGTTCGGGTTGGCCCTGCTCGAAGCCGGTCGTGACCGACTCGGCGACATCCTGCACGTCCCGGTGGGCGACACCCTCGTCGCCGTGGAAGTCACCGGCTCCGTACTCGTCGACCCGGAAGGTAACCGCCGTGATGGCTGACCGACTCGCCTCCAGAAGCCCGCTCGCGCAGACAGCTCTGCCGGACTCGCCTGCCGTCCGCATCGTGGAGGAACCCTTCCTCGCTGGAATAGACCTGTGGGTGGACCCGAACGGACCGGGCGGTGCCGCTGCCTCGACCGAGCTCGGCACCGAACTCCCCGGACCGGGCCGCGTCGCCGAGGGCACGAACACCACGGCGATCTGGCTCGGTCCCGAGGAGTGGCTGGTGATCGGAGCGGGCATCGATCCGGTCGAGCTCGAACACCGTCTCGGCTCGGCCGTACGTGAGCACCGTGGTGCAGCGACGGACGTGTCCGCGCAGCGAACCAGTCTGCGGTTGAGCGGTTCCCGAGCTCGCGAGGTGTTGGCGAAGGGATGCTCGATCGATCTGCACCCCCGCGTCTTTCCGGCCGGGTCGACGGTACAGACGATGCTCGCGATGGCAGGGATGATCCTCATCGCCTGTGACGACACCGGAACGGACTACCGCATCCTCGTGCGCTCGTCGTTCGCACGGTATCTCGCGGCCTGGCTGACCGACGCGGCCGAGGAATACACCGACGCCTGATCGTTTCCGTTGCACTGCGCGAGAGAAGAGGTGATCACTGTGCTCACGACCGTATCCACAGCAACACGGGCCGCCGACGCGCGCGACCGACTGCTGACCCGGTTGACGACTGCACATCCCGTCGTCTGCGGGATCGTGAACGTGACTCCGGATTCGTTTTCCGACGGCGGCATGTTCCTGGACTCGGATCGCGCTGTGGCACATGCACTGTCGATGGTCGACGAGGGATCCGAGTTGCTCGATATCGGCGGTGAGTCGACCCGGCCGGGGGCAATCCCTCCCACGGTCGACGAGGAAATCGCCCGAGTGGTCCCGGTGATCGAGGCGCTGTCCAAGCTCACCTCGACACCGCTGTCGGTCGACACCTCTCGTCCCGAGGTGATGAGAGAGGCGGTGCGCGCCGGGGCGAGCGTCATCAACGATGTTCGCGCTCTTCGCCTTCCGGGTGCCCTCGCCGCAGCAGCCGACCTGGACGTCGCCGTGTGCCTGACGCACATGCAAGGCGAACCGGCGACGATGCAGCACCGCCCTCACTACGGCGACGTCGCCGCCGAGGTGCGCCAGTTTCTCGACGACCGGGCCGCCGAATGCATCCGAGCCGGAATCCCGGCATACCGCATCATGGTCGATCCCGGCTTCGGATTCGGGAAGACTCTCGAACACAATCTACAACTGCTGCAGGGTCTTCGGGCGCTCACCGCGGCCGGGCGACCGATCATGGCGGGTCTGTCGCGGAAGGGAATGATCGGTGCCATCACCGGCAGAGAGGTCGACGGACGACTCGCCGGATCGCTCGCCGCCGCGATCATCGCGGCCCAGAACGGGGCATCCCTCCTGCGGGTTCACGATGTCGCCGCCACCATCGACGCACTGGCCGTGATGCGGGCAGTGCGATCGCTCGACGAACTGCACTCACATCCAGGTCAATCCATGACGAATGCCGAGGCCACCTCATGACCGCATCCCTCTCCTCCGCCCGCCGGCTCTTCAGCGCCGACCACGGCTGGATGGCCGTCGACCCGTTCGGATCACCCGCACAGACTCCGAGCCGCGTGGGCGTGACGTCGGAAGCACTGCCCGGCGCGTCCGACATTCTCGGCGTCGACCTGCCTTCGGTACGTACCGTGCTGACCGCCGGTGAGGCGTGCGGGACGATCCACACCTCCGCCGGCTCGGTCACGGTGTTCGCCCCGGCAAGCGGCATGGTCACGATCGTCAATTCCGCTGTGCGCGAAAACCCGTCGGTCATCTCGGCCGATCCGCTGGGTGCCGGTTGGCTGTTCGCCGTGCTGACTCCCGCGGCCGCGTCGTTCGGCGACCTCACCGTGCGCGAGCCCACCGGCGCAGTTCGGACGTCCGCATGACCATCAGTGTGTTCGACCTCTTCTCCGTCGGCGTCGGCCCGTCGAGTTCGCACACCGTCGGCCCGATGCGCGCCGCCGCTCGATTCGTCGACGATCTGCGCACCATGTCGGCATTCGAGGACGTTCGAGACGTCACCGTGGACCTGTACGGCTCGCTGGCCGCGACCGGAGCGGGCCACGGCACCATGACTGCCGTGCTACTCGGGCTGGAAGGCCATGCACCCGAAAGCATTACGACCGAGGTCATGGAAGAGCGGCAAGCTTCGATGGCGGCAACCGGGCGCATCCTTTTCGGCGGTGTCCGAGAGATCGATCTGGCGGTCGGCGACATCGTGCTGCGTCCGTTGACGGTTCTGCCGTTCCATCCCAACGGAATGAAGCTGACTGCCCGCACCGCAGATTCGACCGAACTGCACAGTGAAATCTACTTCTCCGTCGGTGGAGGCTTCGTGGTGACCGAAGCCGAAAGCGTCGAGGCCGTAGCGCCCCTCGCCTCCGCGAACGGATTCGGGTCTGCCAAGGAACTACTGCAGCTCTGCGAGCGTCGACGCTGCAGTATCAGCGACGTCATGACCGAGGTCGAACTCGAACGTCGGACGCAGGGCGAGATTCGCGACGGCCTGCTGCACATCCGTGACGTCATGGTCGAATGCGAGAATCGTGGCATTTCGCGCGACGGCTACCTCCCCGGCACGCTGGGAGTGCGGCGTCGAGCACGGGACTGGTTCCTCCGCCTCGACGCCGAGGATCCGAACCGCTCGAGCGAATTCGCCGAGGACTGGGTCAATCTCGTCGCCCTCGCCGTCAACGAGGAGAACGCGTCCGGCGGACGCATCGTCACAGCACCCACCAACGGCGCGGCCGGCATCATCCCGGCCGTGCTGCATTACGCCACTCGCTACACCGCTGCAGGCATCGCCGATCCCGACGGCAGCACGGTGCGCTTCCTGCTCACCGCAGGCGCGATCGGGTCGCTCTACAAGGAGATGGCGTCGATCTCCGGTGCCGAAGTGGGCTGCCAGGGCGAGGTGGGTTCGGCGGCGTCGATGGCCGCAGCCGGTCTGGCCGAGGTACTGGGCGGCACCCCCGAACAGGTGGAGAACGCCGCCGAGATCGCGATGGAACACAGCCTCGGTCTCACGTGCGACCCCATCGGCGGGCTGGTACAGATTCCGTGCATCGAACGCAACGCCATCTCGGCCGGCAAGGCGATCAACGCCGCTCGGATGGCATTGCGCGGTAACGGTACTCATCGCGTCAGCCTGGATCAGGTGATCGAGACGATGCGCTCCACCGGGGCCGATATGCATTCGAAGTACAAGGAGACCTCGAGCGGCGGCCTCGCAATCAACGTGCCGGTCAACTTCGTCGAATGTTAGAGCGTCGAATGTTAGGGCTGGAGCGCTAGACCTCACACCCCTTCTGAAAGGTGCGCGCATGTTCTCCGCACAGAGAACACGCGCGCACTCGGCAGAAAGGGTGTGAGGTCCCGACTCCTAGGCCACCGCAACAACGAAGGGCCCGTACCGATTCGGTACGGGCCCTTCGTCTGTGAGTTCAGCTGAAGATCACCGTGCGGTGTCCGTGCAGCAGCACTCGGTTCTCGCAGTGCCAGCGGACAGCTCGCGAGAGTGCGAGTGCCTCGGCGTCCTGTCCGACGGTGGCCAGACGAGACGGATCGTGGGTGTGGTCGATCCGAATGACCTGCTGCTCGATGATCGGGCCCTCGTCGAGGTCGGGGGTGACGTAGTGCGCTGTCGCTCCGACCTGCTTGACGCCCCGGTCGAAGGCCTGGTGGTAGGGCTTCGCGCCCTTGAAGCCGGGCAGGAACGAGTGGTGGATGTTGATCGCTTTGCCGTGCAACGCTCGACACGTCTCGTCCGAGAGCACCTGCATGTAGCGGGCCAGCACCACCAGGTCCACCTCGTATTCGGCGACGAGGTCGAGCAGTCGCTGCTCGGCTTCGGCCTTGGTGCTCGGGGTGACGGGAACGTGGACGAACGGCAGCCCGGCTGCCTCGGCCATCGGCCGCAGCACCTCGTGGTTGCTCACCACGGCCACCAGTTCTCCGCCGAGGTTCTGCGAGCGCCAACGGAAGATGAGGTCGTTGAGGCAGTGACCCATCTTGGAGACCATGACGAGCACGCGCGGCTGACTGCACCCGTTGAAGGTGTACATCATCGAGAATCGGTCGGCCACCTCGCGGAAGCTTTCGGTCAGCTTCTCGATGTCGGTGCTGCCACCGGCCACGAACGAGGTGCGGAGGAAGAACGACCCGTCCGTCGAGTCGTCGAACTGTTGGTGTTCGGCGATGTCGCAGTCGTTGTCGAACAGAAATGCACTGACGGCCCGGACGATCCCCGGCCGCTGGCCGCAGCTGAGCGTGAGGGTGAAGTTCTCGGTCATCGAATCTCCTGGTACTGGTAGGTCGTCAGCTGCGGATCTTGGCCATCTCGGGGTCGACGAGGGGCTCGGCCACGACGGTGGCGGACACGAGCCGATCGAAGTATCGAATCTCTACTGCTGCACCGGGTTCTGCGCTCGTGGCAGGAACCCAGGCGTAGGCGATCGGCGCACCGACGGTGTGCCCGAAAGAGGCGCTGGTGACGTAGCCGGCGGGCTGACCGTCCACCAGGACGGGCTCGTGGCCGAGCACCACCGATGTGCCGTCGTCGATCTTCAGACAGACCAGCTTCTTGGAGACGGTGTCGTCGGACATCTCGAGCACGGCGTCGCGACCGCGGAATTCACCCTTGGCCGGGCGCACCGCGAAGCCGAGGCCTGCCTCGTAGGGATTGTGCTCGGTGGTCATGTCCGAGCCCCACGATCGGTAGCCCTTCTCCATGCGCAGGCTGTTGAACGCAGCGCGGCCACCGGCGACGATGCCGAACTCGGAACCGGCCTGCCACAACATGTCCCACAGTCGCTGGCCGTAATCGGCGGTGGTGTACAGCTCCCACCCGAGCTCGCCCACGTAGGACAGCCGCATCGCGGTGACGGGCACTCCGCCGATCCGAACCTGCTTGCAGCGGAAGTACTTGAAGTTCTCGTTGGAGAAGTCGTCCTGGGTCAGCTTCTCGACGACCTCGCGGGCATGCGGACCCCACAGACCGATGCAGCACGTGGAGCCGGTGATGTCGTCGACGGTGACGCTGCCGTCACTCGGTGCTTCACGGCGCAGGTAGTCGAAGTCGAGGTTGCCGTTGGCACCGACCTGGAACTCGTCGGCGGACAACCGTGCGACGGTGAGGTCGCTTCGGACGCCGCCCTTGTCATCGAGCGCGAGGGTGTACGTGACGGCCCCGACGGACTTGTCCATCTTGCCCGACGTCAAACCTTCCAGCAGTGCCAGCGCACCGGGTCCGCGTACCCGCAGTCGCTTGAGCGGGGTCATGTCGTACATCGCGACGGACGTACGAGTCTTCCACGCCTCGGCCGCGGCGATGGGCGAGTGGAACATCGATGCCCACTCGTCGCGCTGGGGCGGCTGCCATTCGGCGGGAAGTTGGTGCACCAGATCGGCATTGGCCTCGTACCAGTGGGGGCGTTCCCACCCGCCGCCTTCGAGGAACACGGCACCGAGTTGCTGCTGCCGTGCATTGAAGGGGCTCACTCGCACGTCGCGCGGGGACAACCGCGGCTGGGAAGGATGCAGCACGTCGTAGATCTCGACGAAGTTCTGCTGCGAGGTTTCGCTGACGTACGCGGGATCGAGCTGGAAGTCCTCGAAACGGTTGACGTCGCATCCGTGCAGTTCCACCTCGGAACGCCCGTCGACCAGCAACTGCGCGATGGCCCGGCCGACGCCGGCCGAGTGCGTGACCCAGACGGCTTCGGCGATCCAGAAGCCCTTGACGTCCGGAGATTCGCCGAGCAGCGGTCCGCCGTCAGGTGTGAACGAGAAGACTCCGTTGAAGGCGTGGTCGATCTTCGCGGTCTCGAGGCAGGGCAACAGCAGCTTGGACTGCTCCCACGACGGGGCGAAATCCTCCTGGGTGAAGTCCAGCATTGACGGCATGGCGTCGTCGGACACGCCGTTGCCGCCGGGCAGGGTCTTGGTGTCGACGGGCATCGGTCGGTGCGCGTAGCTTCCGATACCGAGACGGTCGACGTGCTCGCGGAAGTACAGGTCCTGGTCCTGGTGACGAAGAATCGGCATGCCGGCCTCGGCTGCTTCGGTGTTGCGTCCCACCAGTTCCGGGATCTGGTCGGTCTTGGCGTACTGGTGCGCCAGTGGCAGCAGCGGCACCTTCATGCCGACCAGTTCGCCCACATCGGGGCCCCAGAAGCCGGCGCAGGACACCACGATGTCTGCCTCGATGACACCCTGATCGGTTGCCACACCGGTGACCCGGCCACCCGTCTGTTCGATACCGATGACCTTGGTGGAACCGCGGAAGACTGCTCCGCGGGACTCGGCGCGGCGGGTCAGTGCCACCACAGCGCGCGACGCCTTGGCGAGTCCGTCCGTCTCGACGTACAGACCGCCGAGAACACGCGATCGGTCGATCAGCGGATGCAGTTTGGCGCATTCGGACGGGTCGATGACCGATCCTTCGATGCCCCACGACGTGGCCCAACCCTGCTTACGATGCAGATCGGCCAGCCGCTCCTCGGTGGTTGCCACCTCGAGGCCGCCGAGCTGGTTGAAGCACCATTGGCCGTCCACCTCGAGGCCCATGAACTTCTCGACCGTGTATCGGGCGAGTTCGGTCATCGTCTTGGAGGCATTGGTCTGGAACACCAGACCCGGTGCGTGCGAGGTGGATCCACCCGTGAGAGGCAGCGGCCCCTGATCCAGCACGGTGATGCGATCCCAACCGCGTGCGGTGAGCTCGTCGGCCACGTTGGTACCGACGATGCCGGCGCCGATGATGACTACTCTCGGTGAACCCATGGTGGTCCTTCCGTATCGGGGTGGAGAGATGGAGCTCGGCCAGACATCCGACGGCCTGCACGACAACTAACCATAGATTGATATATCAAGAGTATGGGCAGGGGCGGATGCGGTCAACCCCCGAAATGCCGATGGTGCGGAACACGTGTGGACGCGTCCCGCACCATCGACTCACTTCACTTGTCGAACTTCACTTTCCGGCCTTGACCTTGGCCGGAGCCTTCGGATTCTTGACGATGAACGGATCGTTCGTCACGTCCTTGTACAGCGAGACGCACGTACCGATCATCACCAGCACGAACGGAGCCGCCACGATGATCGTCATCGTCTGCAATCCGTTCAGAGCGTCCGAGCCTCCCGTCCACAGCATCAGGATGGCGATGCCGCCGGTGACCACACCCCAGAAGGCGACGACCCCACGGGACGGATCCAAGGTGCCGCGCTGCGACAGGGTGCCCATCACGATCGAGGCGGCGTCGGCACCACTGACGAAGAAGATGCCGACCAATACCATCACCAGCACCGACGAGATTCCCGCCAACGGGAAGTGGTCGAGAACCGCGAACAGCTGCGATTCCGGTTTACCGAGGGCCACCAGGTCCTCGGTTCCCTTCTGCTGCTCGCCGATTGCCGCTCCACCGAAGATGGAGAACCAGACCAGGCTCACCGACGTCGGGATGAGAATGACACCGATGACGAACTGGCGGATGGTGCGGCCACGACTGATGCGAGCGAGGAACATTCCGACGAAGGGGGTCCACGAGATCCACCAGGCCCAGTAGAAGATCGTCCAGGACGAGAGCCAGGACTCGGTCTCGGGTCCACCGGATGCCGCCGAACGCGCGGACATGCCGGCGATGTGAGCGGCGTAGTCACCGAGGGTGGTGGGCAACAGGTTCAAGATCAGGACCGTGGGTCCCAGGACGAACACGAACACCGCGAGCAGCAGGGCCAGCACCATGTTGATGTTGGAGAGCCACTGAATGCCCTTGGAGATTCCCGATACTGCCGAGGCCACGAACGCCAGCGTCAGAATGGCGACGACGGCCACGAGCAGAAGCGTTCCCGCTTGGTCGACCCAGCCGAGAACCTCGATACCCGAACCGATCTGGAGTGCACCGAGGCCGAGGGATGCCGCGGTGCCGAACATCGTGGCGAAGATCGCCAAGATGTCGATGACCTTGCCGATTGGCCCCTCGGCGTGACGGCCGATCAGCGGAATGAACGAGGAACTGATGAGCTGCTTGCGGCCCATCCGGTACGTGCCGTAGGCGATGGACAGTCCGACCACCGCGTACATCGACCACGGGTGCAATCCCCAATGGAAGATTGCTGTCGACAGTGCTGTTCCCACAGTCGAATCGGTGATTCCTGGCGGCGGGGTGACGAAGTGGGTCAGCGGCTCGGCCACTCCCCAGAAGATCAAGCCGATTCCCATGCCGGCGCTGAACATCATCGCGATCCAGCTGACGGTGTTGAACTCCGGCTTTTCGCCGTCCTTGCCGAGCGGGATCTTTCCGTATCGACTGAGCGCGAGCCAGATCGCGAAGATCACGAACCCGGTAGCCGAGAAGATGAAGAGCCAGCCGATGTTCGTCACTACCCAGTCGAGAACCGACGCATTGACGGACTTCATGTTCTCGGTGCCGAGAACACCCCAGACGAGGATCGCAATCACGATCGCGGCGGTGACACCGAACACCACCTTGTCCGTGCGCGGCTCGCCCTCCTCTCCGTGGTGGTAGACCTCGAGGGGACCGTAATGATGGGGTTCATGTTTCTCGGAGGACGCGACCCGGGTCTTGTCGCTCCGGGGCTTGCTGTTCGTTGTCACATCGTTCTCCCTCCGGCTCTCGCCGAATAGGTGTGTCGCCCGTGCACGCAGCGTGGATGGTAGTGGAGATGCGCGACGCGTTGCTCTCTGCGCAACTTGGATTGCTCGAACCGGAACAAGACTGAGCCGACCCAGGGGCGATGTCAAGAGATGACGGCCCATTTCGGATCGCCCGGCTGTGCGGCTATCACCGCAAAACGAGCTTCACCAGCGCTTACGTCGGTAGGTTCGTCGGAAAACGCCAGAAACCGATACTCGCATTTAACATTCCATACTGCCCGGTAACTGATATATTAATGCGATTCCAAATTCCCTGGCGGTGCCGCACGCCGCCCCTTCACCTATCTCAGGAGTACGAACCATGCCGCAGCAGGTCCGCGCCGTTGTCGCCAAGAGCAAGGGTGAGCCCGTCTCGATCGAGACGATCACCATCCCCGATCCGGGCCCGAACGAGGTGATCGTGAAAATTGCGGCATGCGGGGTGTGTCATACCGATCTGCATTACCGCGAGGGCGGCATCAACGACGAGTTCCCGTTCCTGCTCGGCCACGAAGCAGCCGGCATCGTCGAAACCGTCGGCGATCGCGTCGAACATGTCGAGGTCGGCGATTTCGTGGTGCTGAACTGGCGGGCAGTGTGCGGGGAATGCCGGGCCTGCAAGAAGGGCACCCCCTGGTACTGCTTCGACACCCACAACGCCGCGCAGAAGATGACTCTCGCCGACGGCACCGAACTGACCCCGGCGTTGGGGATCGGGGCGTTCGCGGAGAAAACCCTCGTCCACGAAGGCCAATGCACCAAGGTCGACCCGTCCGCTGATCCCGCGGTCGTCGGATTGCTCGGCTGCGGGGTGATGGCCGGGCTCGGGGCGGCGATGAACACCGGCCATGTCTCGCGCGGTGATTCGGTGGCGGTGATCGGCTGCGGCGGTGTCGGTGACGCCGCGATCGCCGGGGCGCGCCTGGCCGGGGCGTCGACGATCATCGCCGTGGACCGCGACAAGAAGAAACTCGACTGGGCTCTCGACCTCGGGGCGACCCACACCGTCGACTCCTCCCAGGTCGATGCTGTCGAGGCCATCCAGGAGTTGACCGGTGGGTTCGGGGCGGATGTGGTCATCGATGCCGTCGGTCGCCCGGAAACCTGGAAGCAGGCGTTCTACGCCCGCGACCTGGCCGGGACGGTCGTCCTCGTCGGTGTGCCGACCCCGGAGATGACCCTCGAGATGCCGTTGATCGATTTCTTCTCCCGCGGTGGATCGTTGAAGTCGTCGTGGTACGGCGATTGCCTGCCCGAACGTGACTTCCCGCAGTTGGTGGATCTGTATCAGCAGGGACGGTTGCCGCTCGAGAAGTTCGTCACCGAACGCATCGGTCTCGACGACGTCGAAGCCGCGTTCGACAAGATGCATCAGGGCACCGTGCTGCGTTCGGTGGTGATCGTGTGAGCGGGACCTTCCGGGTCGAGAACGTCGTCACCTCCGGGGTGTTCAGCCTCGACGGCGGCACCTGGGATGTGGACAACAACATCTGGCTGATCGGCGACGACGACGAGGTCGACACCCTGTTCTCCGGTGGACCGGGAGCGACGGGCCGCTCCTACTCGGACTTCCCGACCATCATCGGATCCATCCGCGACCGCCTCTTCGCCCTGCCCGCCGACACCGCGGTCAATACCGGCCACGGCGACGCAACCCGCATCGGCGACGAAGCACCCCACCTCGAAGAATGGATCGCCCGCGGCAACTGACGGGCGCTGATATACCAAGAAGGCCGTTCACTATCGATCGGTAGTGACGCATCGACGCTGCGCACGCGCCTACGAGCATTCGACGCAGCGTCGGTGCGGTGCCCGCTCGGTACCGAAGAGTAAGTCTTTTCACGCGCTAAACACCTGATCACGCGGCAATACGCGCACTTTGTCCGGTTCGAGTTACATCGTGTTTCGCAGGAGTGAAAAGTGCCGTTTCCTATTGACACCCCCTTGTGTCGATGTTCACACTGTTGTTGCGGGATTTAGAACTTGTTCCGTATAGCGATACAGAAAGGATCCGAATGCTCAAGGTGTGTCCCTTGGCCGACCTCCCGGGCGGCGAAGCTCTACGCGTCGACACAACCCCTCCCGTGGCGGTGTTCCACACCGAGGACGGTGAGCTGTTCGCGATCGATGACACCTGTACGCATCAGGACGCGTCGCTCGCGGACGGATGGTTGGAAGGGTGTGCGGTCGAATGTCCGCTCCACGCGTCCACCTTCGATCTCCGCACCGGTGCCGTCGACGCTCCGCCCGCGAAGTTGCCGGTTCGCACGCACACCGTCGTCGTCGAGGACGGCGTCATCTACGTCGAGCTGAGCACCGCGGCCCCCAATCTTCCGCCCGATGTTCGCAGCAAGCTGGCCGCCGAGGGACATTCATGAAGAGCGTCACCATCGTCGGGGCGTCGTTGGCTGGATTGTGCTCTGCACGTGCGCTGCGGGCGGCCGGGTTCGACGGCGCGGTCACCATCGTCGGTGCCGAGAGTCATCGACCGTACGACCGCCCTCCTCTGTCGAAGGAGTACCTCGCCGGCGACGTGGACGTGAGCACCCTCGCGCTCGAGCCCGACGACGAAAACCTCGACGCCACCTGGATTCTGGGCCGTGCCGCCACAGCGCTCGATCCATCGCGTCGTACCGTCACCCTCGACGACGGTACGGAACTGACCTCCGACGGCGTCGTCCTCGCCACCGGCTCGCGTGCTCGATCGCTACCCGGAACCGATCACCTCGCCGGTGTGCACGTATTGCGCACCATCGACGACGCCGACCGGCTGCGCGCAGACCTCGCGCCCGGCGCGCGTCTCGTCGTCATCGGCGCAGGCTTCATCGGGGCCGAAGTAGCCTCCACCGCAAGGAAACTGGGGCTCGACGTCACCGTCGTCGAAGCCGCCCCGACACCACTCGCCGGACCACTCGGTGCACGACTCGGTAGCGCGGTGGGCAATCTGCACCGCGACAACGGCACCACGTTGATCTGCGGAACCGCCGTCGACGGACTGACCGGCACCGACCGAGTGACAGGCGTTCGGCTCGCGGACGGCCGCGTTCTCGACGCCGACGTGGTGGTCGTCGGCATCGGCGGAATCCCGAACATCGACTGGCTGAGCGGGAGCGGACTCGCTGTCGGCAACGGCATCCTGTGCGACGGCGGCGGCGCAACCGCCGTACCCGGAGTGGTTGCCGTGGGCGACTGCGCCGCATGGCTCGATTCGACCGGAACCCACCGGCGCGTCGAGCACTGGGCCGGGGCATCCGAACGCCCCACGGTCGCAGTGGCCACCCTGCTCTCGGGTAGTTACGGCGGCCAACACGTCAAGCCTCCGTATTTCTGGTCCGACCAGTACGGATCACGTATTCAGTTCGCCGGTACCGCCGGTCCGGACAGCGAATGCACCATCGAAGAAGGTTCTCCCGATCTCGGGAGTTTCCTCGCCGTCTACCGATCCGGTGGGCTCCCGATCGGCGTACTCGGAGTCAACCAAGTTCGCCTGTTCACCCGCTGGCGTCGTCAGCTCTCGGCTCCCGCCCGCGCGGTCTGAACACACTCAGGCAGCTGTTCCACTCGTCGTATCCCATTATCCCAGTTGACGTCTCGTCACCGATCCACAAGATCGGCCACGTACGGAGGACCGAAGTGACCACCATTCCCGACACCACGCCGCCCACCACCTCTCTTCCGCTGCCCGAGAGTTTGATCTCCACCCTCCCCGGTCGCTACTACACCGATCCGGCCATCTTCGAGCTCGAGCAGGAGAAGATCTTCGAGGAGCTGTGGATCTGCGCGGTCCGTGCCGCGGATCTGGACAAGCCCGGTTCCTTCCGCACCGTGCAGATCGGCCGCGAGAGCGTCATCGTGACGCGTACCCGAACAGGGGCCATCAAGGCCTACCTCAATGTGTGCGCGCACCGCGGTGCTCGAATCTGCATGGAGGACAAGGGCGAAGTCAAGCGATCGTTCCAGTGCCCGTACCACGCCTGGACCTACGACCTCGACGGAAAACTCATCGCAGCACCGAATCTCACCAAGATGCCCGACATCGACCGGGTTCGCTACGGCCTGTCGTCGGTATCGGTCGAGGAATGGCTCGGCTACGTCTGGGTCAATCTCAGCGACAACCCGGCCTCCTTCGACACCACTGTGGTGCAGGACATCCGCGATCGACTCGGCGACGTCGAGTCGATCGACCGCTACAAGATCGAAGACCTGGGCCTCGGCAGGCGCGTGAGCTACGACGTCAAGGCCAACTGGAAGCTCATCATCGAGAACTTCATGGAGTGCTACCACTGCGCCACCATCCACCCCGAGCTCACCGAGGTTCTACCCGAGTTCGCCGACGGTTACGCCGCGCAGTACTACGTCGGCCACGGTGCCGAATTCGGCGAATCGGTGCAAGGATTCACCCTCGACGGCACCGCGGGGCACGACGCCATTCCCGGTATCGCACCCGAGCAGGATCGTCGGTATTACGCCATCACCGTCCGGCCGCAGGTGTTCGTCAACCTCGTTCCGGATCACGTCATCATTCACCGCATGTATCCCATTGCCGCCGATCACACTCTGGTGGAATGCGATTGGCTGTATCTGCCCGGCGTAGTCGCATCGGGTCGGGACCTGCAGAAATCGGTGGAACTGTTCCACCGCGTGAACGTGCAGGACTTCGAGGCGTGTGAACGCTGCCAGCCGGCCATGAGTTCGCGAAAGTATCGCGACGGCGGAGTACTGGTGGGCAGCGAACACCACATCGGCATCTTCCACGATTGGTTGAAGAACCGTATCGAGGCCTGACCCGATCCAGCCCCGCACCGGGTGCCGATAGGATCGGTAACCATGAGTGTCGAGGTCGCATCGCCGGGCACCCCCGGAGCGTCGGGGTTGCCGGGCGAACCGGGGGCGACCATGGCGGACGTCGCCTACTCGGCTATTCGCGACAAGTTGATCATGCTGACCATCAAGCCGGGCGAGGCCGTCGTCGAGTCGGCGTTGTCCGCCGAACTGGGCGTCGGCCGCACGCCGGTCCGGGAAGCTCTCAAGCGACTCGAGTACGAGCGGCTGGTCATCTCGCACGCTCGCCGCGGAACGTTCGCCACGGCAATCGACGTCGCCGACCTGGGCGACATCTCCGAGATCCGCCAGCGGCTCGAACCGCTGGCAGCAGCCAAGGCCGCCACCGCAGCAACAGCGACCCAACGTCAAGTTCTGTTGGGTATGGCCGATCGCACCGAGAAGTTCGAGGCGGCACCGCCGAGCCAACACGACCTGATCACCTGGGACGCGGAGGTACACCGCACCGTGTACCGGCTGGCGGCGAACCCGGTTCTCGAGGATGCATTGATTCGCTACAACAATCTGGCGACGCGCATCTTCTGGTTGTTCATGGATCGACTGCCCCCGCTGGCCGATCACGTGGGCACCCACACCGCACTGCTCCGGGCCATCGCGGCCGGGGACGCCGAGGACGCGGCTGCGATCGCCCGAGCCCATGTGACGGAGTTCGACGACGCGGTTCGCGCCGTCATCTAGATTCCCCGCTGCTCGATCCCCGGGCTGCGCCCCGAGGGGCATGACCACGGGCAACTGCCTGTTACGTATAGTCGCGGGGGTGGCCAGCGACGATTCGACCCGTGCCCCCGAGGGTGGCGTCCAATCCGTCGACCGCGCATTTCGGGTGCTCGAGGTGGTGGCACGCCTCGGAGAGGCCGGTGTCAGCGCCATCGCCACCGAGATCGGTGTGCACAAGTCCACGGTGTCGAGACTGCTGGCGTCGCTCGAAGAGCACGACATGGTGATGCAGACGCACAATCGCGGCAAGTACCGGCTCAGCCTCGGAGTCCTGCGACTCGCCGCTGCCGTCCCCGAGCGACTGGAAATCACCGAATACGGCCACGCGGTGTGTGAGCGCCTGGCAGGAAAACTCGGCGAGACAGTCAATATCGCTGTGCTGCGGGCGAATACGGCGGTACACCTGGATCAGGCTCGCGGTCCCAGTTCGGTCGGCACCCACAACTGGATCGGGGAACAAACTCCCCTGCACGCCACCGCCAGCGGCAAGGTGTTGCTCGCCGCGCTGGACGCCGACACCCGTAAGGCAGTCGTCGATTCTCTCGACCTCCACCGATACACCGAGCACACACTCACCACCAGAGCCGGACTGACGGCCGAACTCGACGCCGCGGTGTCCCTCGGGTACGCAGTGGTCGTCGAGGAGTACGAGACCGGACTCAATGCCATCGCAGCCCCGGTTCTCGACTACACCGGCAAGACGACGGCGGCACTGTCCGTCTCCGGTCCGGTGTACCGCTTCGACGAAACGAGAATGCGGGCCATCGTCCCCGACGTGCTTGCCGCTACCGCCGAGATCAGCGAGAAGATGGGCTACCGCGAGTCGTTCATTCCCTCCGCCTGAGCGGCTTCCGCACACTCCACCACGTTCGTCAGCAGCATCGCTCGCGTCATCGGACCGACTCCGCCCGTCGCTCCGCTGAGCCGCCCCGCGATCTGCTCGACGCCGGGATGCACGTCACCGAGAATGCCCTCGACGGTGCGGGTGATTCCTACCGACAGCACCGTCGCCCCGACGCTGATCCAATCCGGTTGCACCAGATGCGCAACGCCCGCAGCCGCGATGACCACGTCGGCGGCCCGAGTGTGCGCGGCAGTGTCCACGGTTGCTTCGTGACACATCGTCACCGTCGCGTGCTCGCTGCGACGCGTCAGCATCAAGCCCAGTGGACGCCCCACCGTGATCCCGCATCCGATGATGCAGAAGCGTGCGCCGGTGATCGGAACATCGTGGTGTCGAAGCAGTTCCAGTATCCCGCGGGGCGTGCACGGCAACGGCCCGTCCATACCGAGAACCAGTCGGCCCAGATTGGTCGGATGCAACCCGTCGGCGTCCTTGCGTGGATCGATCAGTTCGATCACCCGGTGAGTATCGATGTGCGGGGGAAGCGGTAATTGGACGATGAAGCCGGTGCACCGGGGGTCGTCGTTGAGTGCGTGCACGGCATCTTCGATCTCGTGCTGGCTCGCGGATGCGGGTAGCCGCACCTGAATCGAATGCAGTCCCACCTCCGCACAGTCTCGGTGCTTCGCCGCGACGTAGGAACGGCTACCCGGATCGTCGCCCACCAGAATGGTGCCGAGACCGGGTTGAAGCCCGCGCTGCGCGAGCAGTTCGACGCGGTGTCGCAGATCGTCCTTGACGATCGCGCTGACCGCCGTTCCGTCGATTCTGAGCGCTGTGGTCATACTTCGATTCCTCGGTTCGGCCGGTCCATCCAGTCTGATATATCAACTGTCGGTCAGGCTACGGCGCAGCGAGTCGGTCGGTCAAGAGCGACGGTGTGGGAGGGTCGAAACATGGAGTCCCTGCAACCGATGCGGCCGATCAGCGTGCAGCACGACGAACGCGAGTCCGCGCCTGCATGGAAAGTGTGGTGCGTCTACGCAGGCGGCGCGGCTCTGTACCTGGCGTCGATGTGGATCGACGGGGGTCAGGGGTGGGCCGTCGCTGCCGGGGTGTGCATTTTCGCAGCCGGAACCGCGCTGTCCATCGCGGCGGCGCGACGAGTGTCACGAGAGAACGCGGGTCGACGCATCCCGTGGATGGGACTCCCGCAGGTCCGGCCGCGCAAGGTCGACCTACTGGAGAGCGGTGGCCTGTCCGCGGCGTTGGCCGGAGCATTGTTGTTCGCCAACAACCTGCCGATTCCGTGGCCGATCTCGTTGACGATCATCTGCTTCGTCTTCATCGGGGTGCCCCTGGCAGCGCAGGCGTGGCACAACCATCGCGTGCGCCGAACTTCGATTCGCTCTTAGCCCGGTAGCGTCCAGGACGAGCCTCCCAGCGAGGTGACGAACCCCGTCGCGCGTCCGTCCGCTCGTAGTTCCCAGCCCATCCGCTTCCGGGAGCGCAACGTCACCGACGATTCGACGATGTTCAGATTCGGAGCTCGCTGTTCGAGCCACTCCTGTACTCGCAGAATGTCCGGCAGAGACGACACCCACATGCTGACGAGAAAGTTCGCCGGACCGGTGAGCGACATGCACAGTCGCAATTCCGGGCGCGCACGAAGGATCTCCACAACCTCGTGATGCGCCTGCACCGGCAGTCGACACCACCACGTGACGGTGATCGGCCACCGCGTCGCCTCCTGGGCAACCTCGCAGCGCAGCACCACCGCTCGCGATCGCAGCAGCGCCGCCAACTGACGACGGACGGACGACGCGGGCCGACCCAACGCCGACGCGATCTCCGGTGCCGACGCCCGACCGTTTCCGGTCAACTCACCGACGAGTGAACGCGCTACGTCGTCGGTCAGGCTCTCCGGCCTGGCGGAACCCGGCCTGTCCGGCACATCACCGAGCGCTGCAATTGCTGCCAACTGCGTGCCGTCCAAGGAATCGAGCCGCCAGCGACTGCCCTCCACATGCAGCGCGGTACAGGTGTGCGTCTGGGTCGACTGCACGCCGGCGAAACCGGGTAACTCGTCCAACACCAGGCCCGACAACTCGTCGAGCGTCGACGTCTGCACCGTCAACACCAGATCCCTACCCCGCGCGGCATGCTCGATCGACACGACCCGCGGGTCTCGAACCAACGCGTCGACGAGATCGGCCGAATCAGCTCGACCGCAGGTCACCTCGATGATCGCGGTGATCGAACCACCACCGGTCAGCGGCGCGGGATACGCGGTGATCCAGGCCAGTCCTCGCTCGGTGATCGACTGCCACCTGCGAGCCAGCGTCGCCGCTGTGGTTCCGAGAATGGGCGCGAGGTCCGACCACGTCGCTCGCGGTGTCACCTGGAGTGCGTGAATGAGCGAAAGCTCGTATTCGGTCAGCATTTCTTGCACACAACACCTCCTTCCGCGTGTCCGATGATCGAATCCAACGAAGATCGCCTTCCTTCGATCGGTCGACTCCACACTATGACCACCGACACAGTGTGACCACAACACGATCGCCGACACGCAAAGGTGCGCAATGAACCTTCTCGACGACGCCAACGCCATGGCAGGCGATCTGGTGCAGCTCAGACGCTCACTTCACCGCATACCCGAGGTCGGCCTGGACCTGCCCCGCACGCAGAACATGGTGCTCGACGCCCTGGCCGGGCTTCCACTCGAGATTCACGCCGGCACCGCCACCACCTCCGTGACCGCAGTCCTGCGCGGCACCGCCATCACCGGAACTGCCGCGCCCACCGTGCTCCTTCGCGCGGACATGGATGCATTGCCGGTCGTCGAGCAGACCGGACTCGACTTCGCCGCGCAGAACGGCGCTATGCACGGATGCGGTCACGACCTGCACACCGCCGCACTGGTCGGCGCGGCGCAGTTGCTGTCGCGGCATCGCGACCACCTCGCAGGCGACGTCGTGTTGATGTTCCAACCCGGAGAGGAAGGTTGGGACGGTGCCGCCACGATGATCGACGAGGGCGTGCTCGACGCATCGGGCCGGCGGGCCGACGCCGCCTACGGATTGCACGTCTTCTCCTCGCAGCAACGCAACGGCGCATTCTTCTCTCGACCCGGCACACTGCTCGCCGCGTCGTACAAGCTCTCTGTCACCGTCCGCGGCGCAGGCGGCCACGGGTCCTCGCCCTCCACCGCCCGAGACCCGGTCACCGCGATGGCCGAGATGATCACCTCGATGCAAACGATGGTCACCCGAACGTTCGATGTCTTCGACCCCGTGGTCGTCACGGTCGCACATGTACGAGCCGGAATGCGGCACAACATCATTCCCGACGATGCAACCTTCGAAGCCACGGTGCGCTGCTACTCGCCGCGCACGTACGACGCAGTGCCGACCGCGCTGCGGCGCGTTCTGGAGGGTGTCGCAGCCGCTCATCGCGTCGACGTCGACGTCGATGTGTCCGCTGAATTTCCGATGACCGTCAACGATATCGACGAGACGAGTTTCGGAGCGTCGACCATCGCGGAGTTACTCGGCGAGGAGCGCTACGAGACTGCGGCACATCCCCTGTCGGGCTCGGAGGACTTCTCTTACGTATTGCAGGAAGTGCCCGGGGCCTTCATCGGGCTCGGCGCGTGTATGCCCGACAACGATCCTGCAGCCGCACCCATGAACCATTCGCCACGAGCCGAGTTCGACGACTCCGTGCTCGCCGACGCCGCGACCGTCTATGCCGGCCTGGCCCTCGCTCGACTCGATCACACCCCTTCACCCGAAAGCGACGCCCGATGACCGACAGTGCAACCACCTCGTTCACGTCCGATCCAACCCGACGACGCGAACGTCGGGAGAAGTTGAAAGCCATTGTGGGAGTGGGTGCAGGCAACGGCATCGAGTACTTCGACTGGACCGTCTACGCGATCTTTGCAGCCTTCTTCGCGCCGCAGTTCTTTCACACCGGCTCCGCGGTGTCGGATCTTCTGGCCTCGTTCGGCGTCTTCGCCGTCGGCTTCGTCGCGAGGCCGTTCGGCGGGCTGCTGTTCGGCTGGTTGTCCGATCGACGCGGCCGCAAACTGTCCATGACGCTGGCGGTGGCGTTGGCGTCGGTGGGTAGCCTCGTCATCGGTCTCACTCCGACGCATCAGACGATCGGCGCGGCCGCTGCCGTCGTTCTGGTGGTGGCCAGGCTGGCGCAGGGAGTGGCGCACGGTGGCGAATTGCCGTCGGCGCAGACGTACATCATCGAGTACGCTCCCCCGTCCAGGCGAGGTCTGTGGTCGAGTGTCATCTACGTGTCCAACACGTCCGGGGTCGTGGCGGGAACGCTGATGGGTGCTCTGTTGACGACCACTTTGAGCAGCGCGCAGATGACGGACTGGGGCTGGCGACTGCCGTTCCTGCTGGGCGGAATACTCGGCTTGTTCGTCCTGTGGATGCGCTCCCGGATGGCCGAAACCGAGGTATTCGAGAAGTCCGGTGATCCGCACGCCGAAGTTTCGATGCGTCAGCAGTTCTCGACCCATCGCCGACAGATTCTGCAGGTGCTGTTCTTCAGCGTCGGCGGCACTGTCTTCTATTACGTCTGGGCCGTATCGGCACCGGCCTACGCGATTGCGGTCCGCGGAATCGATCCGTCGGGCGCTCTGTGGGCGGGCGTCGGTGCCAACATAGTGTTGGTCGCCTCTCTACCGATGTGGGGTGCGCTTTCGGATCGGATCGGCCGAAAGCCGGTGCTGTACATAGGAACCATCGGTATCGCAGCGTTGCTGTTCCCGTTGGAAGCACTCGTCGGCTCGAGCGCTCTGTCGTTGTTCCTCGCTATGTCGGTCGCCCTGTGCGCCATCGGTGCGATCCTCGCCGTGATGCCCGCGATGATGGCCGAGCTGTTTCCCACGGGTATGCGAGCAGCCGGCGTGGGCGTGCCGTACTCGATCGCCGTCGCAGCCTTCGGTGGGACCGCCGCGTACGTGCAGACTTTCTTCGCCGATCGCGGATCACCGGAGCTGTTCCAGTGGTACACACTCGCACTGCTGGCCGTGTCCATCACTGCCCTGATCACCATCCCCGAAACAGGAAAGCGAGACCTCACGGCGACCGAACCGGTGACCGGTCAGCTGCGAAGTGAGACGTAGAGGCCGTGTTCGGAGGACGTATGGATCGGGTAGCGGTTGTCGTACTGCGTCGGGTCGAGGAGCGCGTTCGGGTACGCACGCAGAAATGCGGTGACGAAGACGGCGATCATCGACAACGCGAACGACTTACCAGGGCATGACCTCGGCCCCTTGCCGAACGGGATTGCCTTCCCCGAATCGACCACGGTCCCATGCGCGTTCAGTAGTCGTGCAGGATCGAACGTCGGCCCGCTCGACGCATGAACGGCATGAATGTTCGGCATTATCAGCGTGTTTCGATGCAGACGCAGCGTACGTCCGCCGAGCTCGAGATCGAAGTCCTCGGTGACCCGGCTGTTGAACACAGATCCCGGCGTGTCGACCCGCAGAGCCTCCATCACACACGCCAGCACCACAGCGGATGCGGTCGCCGATTCCGGAGCAACCGCGCTGGTGTGCGCTTTCCAAGTCGAGTTCGCCGGAGCCAAGAGGTGTTTCAACGTCGCCAGCACCGCAGTGCGGGTGGTGTCCACGGCCGCCACGAACGACGTCGCGGTGTCGTCGCGGATGACGCCGGTGGAGAACCCCGAGCCACTGTGCAGCCGCGCGAGGTGACCCGCGATGGTGGAGTTCGATCGGTCGGCCGACATCTGCAGCATGTGTTGCTGCAGAGCGCGAGTGTTCGCGCGCATCAGGCGTTGCTCCCGCGTCAACGGCAGGTGCTGCAGCCTGGGCTCGACCCTCATCGCGTAGGTGTTCGCGAACTTCCGCAACCGCAGAAAGTTCTCGTACAGCGCCTCTGCGAACGGAAGACTGCACTCGCGTCCCTGCCGGTCGACGTACCGGACCGGCGCGAACACTGCCTCACCCCACACAGCCTCGGCCACTGCCTCCCGAACACAGAGTGTGACGACCGGACGCAGATCGAGACCGATATCTCCGACGTCGACCGGCAGATGACGATCCAACGCACGCACGGTGACGTCCAGTGCATTGCTCGAACCGGTGGCCACGACAAGATTTCTCTTGCGTTCCTTGAAGTCGGCGCGCGTCGACGACGCGAACGTGATGGCCTCCGGACTCAACCGACCGAAGGAATGGCGTGCGGCGGTATCTCGATCGATGTGGACGCCCGCGACCTTGGGATTGACAATCGCGTCGATTGCACGACGGGACAGCGCATACAACTGGACACGGCTGCCCCTCCACGTGCCGACGAAATCCGAGGTGCCGTCGCCGATGAAAAGGTGATCACGGGTCAACTGGTGTTCGATGGCCCCCGACACTCCGAACTCGGCCGACAGCGGCAGCAACCCGCCTTCGAACCGAATTCCCTGCCGGATATAACTGGAGCGCTGCGCGAACACCGAGCTCACGTCATCACGACTCCTCGAGACCACTCCGGCCGCCCCGCGGCTGCCCTATCCAGCGTAATCCCGGATGGAACCGCTGCGCAGGGCTTTGACTCCCTACTATGGAGGCGTCGTTACCGGGTACCGATGGAAACCGGTCCGGACAGTTCTGCGTAGCGACGCCCTCGAGAAGGAGACTCGGTGATGCGAAAGTCCCCTTCCCAGTCGATGTTCCGCGACGGTGCCGGCAACCTGGCGTTGATTGCGGGCATCGTCGCCGTCGTCTGTGCGTTCGTGCCGTTCATCGGAGACTTCGTGACCATCCCGACCGGAGTCGTCGCGGTGGTCAGCGGCTGGATCGGTCTCGGTCGCTCCGTCGAGGGCGACGCATCCAACGGTCGCGACGCTGTGATCGGTGCGGCGCTCGGGGCCGTCGGTTTGTTCGTCGTGTTCCTGACCTTCGCGGCATCGTCCATGTGATCCCCGGGCTGCCCGGAGCCCTGGCGACGGACCCGACCCATCGACTAGGAGCGAAGCTGCTGCTTCACGATTTTTCCGACGGAGTTCTTCGGCAGGCCGTCGTGGACGACTGTCCGCGTCGGTCGCTTGAACCTGGCCAAGCTATGCGCGCAGTGTGCATCGAGCTCGTCGACCGAGATGGTGCGACCGGCTCGCGCAACGACGTGTGCGACCGGCACCTCCCCGTAGACCGGATGCGCTTCGCCGATCACGGCCACTTCCAGCACGTCGGGATGTGATTGCAGGACGTGTTCGATTTCGCTCGGTGCGATGTTCTCGCCGCCGCGAATGATCATGTCCTTGAGTCGATCCACCAGTACGAGATATCCGTCCTCGTCGAGTACTCCGATATCGCCGGTGTGCAACAACCCCTCACGAATGGTCTGGGCGGTGACGTCCGGCAAACCCAGGTATCCCTGCATGACCGTCTCCCCGCGCACCAACACTTCGCCGGTGCGGCCGGGCAGGGCGCTGGGACCGTCTGGTGTGTCGATCGCGATCTCGACGCCGGGGAGCGCGACTCCGACCGTGCCCGGCTTCCGAATCCCGTTCGGTGGGTCGATCGTTGCTGCCACAATGCATTCGGACAGGCCGTACCCCTCGACGACGGGCACGCGGAAGATCGATTCGAACGATGCGATCAGGCCGGCAGGCATGGGCGCTGCTCCGCAGATGACGAATCGGAGGGACGAGAGATCGCGTTCGGTCGTTCCGCGATCGGCGAGCAGTGAGTACATCGTGGGCACAGCGGAGAAGTAAGTGGGTCGAACGCTCTCCACGTTGTCCCAGAACGTGTCCGGTGAGAAGCGCGGCGCGATGTGAACTCGTCCGCCTGCTCGTAGAGGAGCAACCGTGCCGACCACGAGGCCGTTGCAATGGAAGAGCGGGAGCACCAGCAGGCTCGTATCGACATCGGTCAGTTCGCACGCCGTCACGATCGCAGCACTCATCCGGTCGACGTTGCGATGGGTCAGCACACAGCCTTTCGGGCGACCCGTCGTGCCCGAGGTGTAGACGATCAACGCAGGTGCCGAACTGTCGACAGGCCCCGGTCCACGGTTCGTCACCTCCGTCCGCGGGGTCCGGTCGCGGCGGTCGCGAGCATCCACGTCGACGAACGAAACACCCTGTGGGCGAGCAACAGAGCGCGCCCGTTCGCCACCGACGAGCGCCCGGGCAGTCGAATCTTCGAGTTGATAGCGCACCTCGTCGTCGGTGAGCGCGGGATTGACGGGAGTCAACGTTGCTCCCAGCACCCACGTCGCGAACATGGTGGTGATGATGTCGATCCGATTCGGGAGCAGCACCGCGACCACATCGCCCGCGCTCACCCCCGCGTCGGCGAGCTCGGCGGCGGTCGCCGCGACTTCGATCTCGACCTCGCTGCCGACGCCATGGTCAACGCCGGCTTCGGCTCTGCCGGTGAGCGATGCATGGCCATCTCCGCACTGGTTGCCGTCGGCAACATCGCCGATGACCTCGTCGCGAAGATCGTCGAACGCACCACCCCGTTGGTCACCGGCGACGGAACCCGCGGCGCCGACATGGGACCGTTGGTGACCAAGGCGCACCGCGACAAGGTCGCCTCGTACGTCGACGCCGGAGAAGCCGCCGGTGCGACCATCGTCGTCGACGGCCGCACGGTGCAGGCCGATGGCGGGGCGAACGAAGCGACGGGATTGCGACCGGCTGACGGGTTCTGGTTGGGTCCGACGCTGATCGACAACGTCACCACCGACATGTCCATCTACACCGACGAAATCTTCGGACCGGTCCTCTCGGTGGTGCGTGTCGACACCTACGACGAGGCACTCGAACTAATCAACGCGAACCCCTACGGCAACGGCACCGCCATCTTCACCAACGACGGCGGAGCAGCACGACGCTTCCAGAACGAAGTCGAGGTCGGCATGATCGGCATCAACGTGCCGATCCCGGTTCCCATGGCGTACTACAGCTTCGGTGGCTGGAAGAACAGCCTCTTCGGCGACACCCACGCCCACGGCATGGAAGGCGTGCACTTCTTCACCCGTGGGAAAGCCGTCACCAGCCGGTGGCTCGACCCCAGCCACGGCGGCATCAACCTCGGCTTCCCTGAAAACGACTGAGCCCCGAGAACGACTGAGCCCTGAAAACGACAGAGCCCCGAGAACGACCGATTCGTGAAAACAATTGCGCGCGAGAGCTATTTCGCTGCAGATGGGAAGTTGCCCGGTGTACAGCGCGCGCAGAAACGATGTTCGTCCGACGCGTCGATGCGTCGACATCGCCGGCGATGTCGAACTTTCGTCGTCTGACACAACGGCCATGCACCGGCATCTCTGCGATCGGTTGGGCAGTAGGCGATCCGTCGGATTCGAGCATGCAAACAGGTCGATAGGAGACTTTCGACCTGCACACATGTAAAACGTGGGTAACGTAATTTCTCTGTCCTGCATTGTGATCGGCCTCCTGGAAACTTCTGGGCTCCGGTCGAGCCCTCGCCACAGGCCCGAAGCCATGAATGCAGCCCGCAGACGGGTGCGTCATGGACGAAGCCGATTTCCTCGGTCAGTCATTCGACTGTTGACCTCGACGAGTTCGGCTGCAGATACTGAGCAGGCACGCACGAGCCGATACGGACCGTGCCAACTGGCAGGAGCGCCATGGACACCCCGAACCCCGCTATACCGGTTGCCGCAATTCGCAGTCAAGGCGCTCCGGGGGTGCCGGCGCTCAGTTGCGGACCCGGATCGGACAAGAAGCCGAAGCAGAAAGACGATCACCACCCTTCCGCCGGCTGGGGAGCCGCACGCAGCGTCGGGAAGGTGCTGTTCTCGAGCAAAGAAGTCGTCGCCGGCACCCGGGCGATGCTCACGATGAACCATGAGCAAGGTGGCTTCGACTGCCCGGGATGCGCCTGGCCGGACGATAGAAACGGGCTGCATCTGGACCTGTGCGAAAACGGCATCAAGCACGTCACCTGGGAGATGACGAACAAGCGCGTCGACCGCCACTTCTTTGCCCAGCACACCGTCACCGAGCTCGCCGGATGGAGCGACTTCGCGCTCGAAGACCAGGGGCGGTTGACCGAGCCGATGGTCTACGACCCCGCAATCGACAAATACGTCCCCATCGACTGGCACGACGCGTTCGAGATGGTCGGGACAGCCATGCGGAAGCTACCCGACCCCAACGGGGCTGCCTTCTACACGTCCGGCCGACTCAGCAACGAAGCGACCTTTCTCTATCAACTCTGGGCGCGCGAGTTCGGAACCAACAACCTGCCCGACTGCTCGAACATGTGCCACGAGGCCAGCGGCCGCGCGCTTCAAGCAGCTCTGGGAACAGGCAAGGGCACCGCCGACATCGACGACTGGAACGAGGCGGACGCCCTGTTCGTCATGGGCGTCAATGCAGCATCGAACGCTCCGCGCATGCTGACTGCTCTCGCCGAGGCGCATCGACGCGGCGCACAGATCGTCCACGTGAACCCGCTCGTGGAAGCAGCGTCACGGCGCACCATCGTGCCGCACGAGTTCGCCGCGATGGCGACATTCCACGCCACCAAGACGGGCACGTTCGACGTGCAACCCCGCATCGGCGGCGATCTCGCGCTGCTACGCGGAATTGCCAAGGTGCTGTTCGAGATTCACTCCACCGATCCCAGTGTCATCGACATGGACTTCGTCGAGAACAACACCGACGGATTCGAGGCCTACCGCGACTGCTGCAGCCGTGAGACATGGGCCGACATCGTCCATCAGTCCGGTGTCGACGAGGCGACGATCCGAAAAGTCGCCGACATCTACCGCCGGTCGAGCAAAACCATCATCAGCTGGTGTCTCGGACTCACCCAGCAAGAGCATGCCGTCGACACCGTCCGTGAGATCGTCAACCTCCTACTGCTCAAAGGCAATATCGGCCGCCCAGGGACAGGTGCGTCTCCGGTACGAGGGCACAGCAACGTCCAGGGAAATCGCACGTGCGGCATCGACCATCGACCGACGCCGCAGTTTCTCGACGCCCTCGCCGAGGCATGCGACATCGATCCACCACGGGCACACGGGCTCGACACCGTCGGCACCATCGAGGGCATGCACAAGGAGGCGGTGTCGGTCTTCGTCGGCATGGGAGGAAATTTCGCGCTCGCGACACCGGACCCGGCCTACACCTTCGAGGCACTGCAGAAGTGCGCACTGACCGTGCAAGTCAGTACCAAGCTCAACCGCAGTCATCTGGTGCACGGGCGAGCCGCGTTGATCCTGCCCTGCATCGGACGCACCGAACGCGACGAACAACGCAGCGGCCTACAGAGCGTGAGCGTCGAGGACGCCATGAGCCGCGTGCACCTGTCGAAGGGATCGAAACGGCCACCGTCTCCTCACCTGAAATCCGAACCGGCGATCATCGCCGGGCTCGCCCGCGCAACACTGCCGAGCAGCAACACGGCGTGGGAAGACTACGTCGACGACTACGACCGGATACGCGACGTCATGGCACGGGTCATCTCGGGATTCGAAGACTTCAACTCCAGAGTGCGCGAAAAGAACGGGTTTCGGATTGCTCAGCCCGCCCGGGAGCTACGCTTCCTCACCCCGTCCGAGCGCGCCGAATTCTCCACTGCCGCACTGGGTGATGTGCTTCCGCCCGCCGGCTACATGATGTTGGGCACCATGCGTTCCCACGACCAGTGGAACACGACTGTGTACTCGGACAACGACCGCTATCGCGGCGTGAAGAATCTCAGAACTCTGGTGTTCATGAACCGACGGGACATGAAACGGATGGGCATCGCCGAATTCGGTGCCGTCGACGTCACCAGCTTCGCCAAGGACGGCACGACCCGACAGGTTTACGGCTACAGCGCAATCGCGTACGACATCCCCGAAGGCAACGCCGCCGGATATATGCCCGAGCTCAACGTACTGTGCCCGATCGGCGACTTCAGCGAACAGAGCAATCAACCGCTCATGAAACATCTCACGGTCAAAATCGTTGCAGCGCATAGATGAAGCACGCTTGCCCGTAATCCGCATCGAAAGGACGTCATGACGATCGACAGAACCAGGTTGATCGGTGCTTGGACACTGGTCAGTGCCATCGAGGTGTATGCCGATGGGGAACGCCGGCCCGAATTCGGACCGGACGCCGCAGGCTTCCTGTCGTACAGCCCCAACGGAATCGTCACCGCCGTCCTGGGCAGCACGACGCGGCCGGGCAACGACGCGACCGAACCTCAAAGCGCGACAGACACAGAGTTGGCCGGGATGGCACGGCAATTCATCGCCTACGCAGGACCGTTCACGATCGTCGACAACACCGACACAGTCATCCACCACCTCGAGGTCTCCTTGTTCACGGGATGGCAAGGTGAAGAACAACCGCGAACCGTACACATAAACGGGGACACCCTGCGCATCGTCGCCTCACCACGAACCGCACCGGACGGGCGACGCTTCCACAGCGAACTGACCTGGACACGAGCGTAGATTCCCGGGAAACCCGGGACCGGAGCACATGCCCACAGGCCTTCGCCTGACTACCCACCCAACTTCGAGGACACGAAAAAGCCCCGAACCGCATCGCTGCAGCTCGGGGCTTTCTCTTCTGTGCGCCCGAAGGGATTCGAACCCCTAACCTCTTGATCCGTAGTCAAGTGCTCTATCCGTTGAGCTACGGGCGCATGTTCAGTTATCCAACTGGTCTAGCTGAACGGTAAAAATCTACCGTTCGTGGCGGAGGCGAGAGGATTTGAACCTCCGGTCCCGGTGAAAGGACAAGTCATTAGCAGTGACTCCCATTCGGCCGCTCTGGCACGCCTCCTAGGCTGCCGGCCCTCTCGGACCGCCGAGGAAAGAGATTACACACGGCAAAGGCCAGAAGGCAAAACGGCTGGTCGACGCCTCAGGTTCGCACGGCGTTCGCGTAAAAGATGCTTGTTGCTCGTCAACGCAGGAAGCTGTCGAACCAATCGAAAATTCGCGTCTGCGCGTCGACCAGAGCGGCCTCGGCCGGATCGGTGTGGTCGCTGCTGCCCGGCTGTTCCCTGGGATGGTCGGCCCGATGCTTCGTGCCCGAGTAGCTGACGATGTTCGTGGCCACTGAGGCACGCGTGGCCGCGTCGCGAAGGGCTTCGATGTGATCGGGTGGGGTGTGCGGGTCGTCCTCGCCGTAGAGACCGAGCCAGGGCGCTTGCAGCTTGGGCACGGCCTCGACCAACGCGACCGCATCGGGATTGAGCGGTTCGACGATGCCCGCTGCGGCGACACTCACGGCCGCTCCGACGGGACGGCTGGTCGCCACGATCAGGGCTGCGGTACCCGCGTCGTCGAATCCGATGACTCCGACGCAATCGGGGTAGACGCCGCGCTGAACCAGCCAGTCGGAGGTGGCGTCGAAGTCTGCGAAGAGGTCGTCGCCGAAGACCTCCCTGTCGTCGCCGTGACCCCGGTGAAAGAGGTTCGGGGCGACGGCCAGCCAGCCTTCCATCGCCAGCGCGCGCAAGAGGTCGAGCAGGGATTGGGGAACTTCACGCGCCTCGTGAAGCACGACGATTCCGCCGCGCGGCGTGCCATCGGGTTCCACAGCCGTCAGAGGCACTTTCTCTCGAGGAGGGGATTCGTGCGCGGAGGTATCCACCTCGTCGTCCGCGCCGACTGTGGGCGCGGTGGCGGACCGAAGGACTGCGGTGTCGCTGAAGATTCCCGACATACTTATCGAAGATAGGACGAACGGTCCGGTCGTGCACAGCAATAACACGGACACGTAGAAGTCAACCCCGAACCTGGGCGCATAATGGCAGCCGTGACCGCGCACATCCGCCCCGACCTCGACGCCATCCCCGCTTACATTCCCGGCCGTAGCTTTCCGGGGGCCATAAAGCTGGCAAGCAACGAGACGACACAGGGCCCGCTGCCCAGCGTGCATGCCGCCATCGCCGAAGCCGTGAGCGGCGTCAACCGCTACCCGGACATTCGGGCGACGGCTCTCGTCGAATCGTTGGCGAAGAAGCTCGGTGTTGCGACCGAGAACGTCGCCGCGGGTAACGGTTCGGTTGCACTGTGCCAAGAGGTCGTTCAGATCACGTGTGGCCCCGGGGACGAGGTGCTGTTCGCATGGCGCTCATTCGAGGCCTACCCGATCATCACGCGCGTTGCCGGTGCGACGCCGGTCCAGGTTCCACTGACCGCGGACCACGTGCACGACCTCGACGCGATGCTCGCGGCCATCACCGAGCGCACTCGTCTGATCTTCGTGTGCAACCCCAACAACCCGACCGGAACGGTCGTCCAGCGTGCCGCGCTCGAGGCGTTCCTCGACGCGGTGCCGTCGAACATTCTCGTCGTGCTGGACGAGGCCTACTTCGAGTACACCCGTCCCGCCGCCGACGGCGACCACGTCGACGGTGTGGAACTCGCGCGTGGACGACGCAACGTGATCGTGCTGCGCACCTTCTCCAAGGCGTACGGTCTCGCCGGCTTGCGGGTGGGCTATGCGGTAGCTGATCCGGAGGTGATCACGGCGCTGTCCAAGGTGCGCATCGCCTTCGCCGTCAGCACCATCGCGCAGCAGGCCGCGCTGGCGTCGCTGGAGGCGTCGGCGGAGCTGTTGGCGCGCACCGATGCCCTCATCGTCGAGCGTGACCGAGTGCGCGACGCGCTGGTCGCAGGCGGCTTCGACGTCAACGCTTCACAGTCGAATTTCGTGTGGCTACCGTTGGCCGAGCGATCCGGCGCATTCGCCGCTGCTGCCGCCGAGCAGGGCGTGCTGTTGCGCGCCTACGGAAACGACGGAGTGCGGGTCACCATCGGCGACCCGCACGAGAACGACGCGTTCTTGAAGTTCGCCCTACAGGCCTAGCGCGCGTTCGAGCGTCGGCCAGGATTCACGCAGGTCGTCCTGCCAGTACGGCCATCCGTGAATTCCGTAGGGGCGGTAGACGGTGGTCGCCGGGATGTCGAGTGAGCGCAGTCGCGTATCGAACACCGTCATGCAGTACAGCGCCGCGGCCTCGAGCGGACCACCCATCAGGGCGCTCTCGACTCCGCTGCCGCCGGGGCCCAGTTCGTACGGGCCGGGCAACCCGGTGCCGACGGAGATGTAGACATCCTTGCCGCGGAGTGCCTCGGCGTTGGCGGAGGGATCGTGCTGCATCCACAGCGGGTTGGAGTTCTCGCCCCACATGTTGGACGCGTTTCCGCCGTTGGTCGCCACGGTGGCGCGCACCGCGTCCTTGAAATTGGTCTGCGAATTGTCGTAGCAACCGCTCAGGCCGGCGACGCCGGTGTAGAGCTTGGGGTGACGCGTGATCAGATCCATCGCCGCCTGCGCGCCCATCGAGACACCCGCGATTGCGTTTGTGCCGTTACCGGAAAAACGCGCATCGATCAGCGGCGGCAGTTCCGACGTCAGGAACGTCTCCCACTTGTTCACGCCGAGCACCGGATCCGGCACATTCCAGTCCGTGTAGTAGCTGCTCGACCCGCCGACGGGAAGTACGACGTTGACCTGCTTGTCCGCGAAGAAATTGACGATGTCCGTCTTCTGCGTCCAGGTGCTTTCCTTGTAATCGGATTCCTTGCCCGCACTCACACCGTCGAGCATGTACAGCGTCGGACGGGAGACGGCCTGCGCAGCAGGAAGGAGGACCTGAACCTGAATCGCGCGGCCCATGGCAGGCGAGTCGACCCACACCGCGGCGCGGCGGTCGGTCAACATGTCGACACGATCGATACGCGCCGACGCGAGCGGAAGAGTTTGGGCTTCGAGACCAGGAATTGCGCCGCCACCATCGGAACTGCCGGTACCGGGCAGCGGCTGCGCCCCGGCGAGACCCGACCCCAGCAGGGAAACTGCCAGAGCAGTTCCCGCTACTGCCAACACACGACGGTGCATCTGATTGCCCATCCTCCCCCTGCGCACCTCATCGGGCGCAACACAAACAACATCCGTTACACAACGTACCCACCGAAACGCGTGCACGCCGAAGCTGTGGGTCCGCTCACAATAGCCGCGGGAGAGCGGGTACAAAAGTCTGCGTAATCCTTTGTTACATCTACCGAAAAAATAACGGTCTACCTGGTCCGATGCACTCGGTGGCACCGGGACCGGAAAGGCACTCGATGTGACATTCGGTGGCCTTTTCGGGGGTCGATGTCACATCGAGTGGACTTCCTCGAGCTCGGTTCAGCCGCGGCCGGTCTCGCCCTGCAACTTGTCGATCATTTCCGACGCCTGAGCCTTGTTCAGATCGTCGGGAACTTCCTGACCGGCTTCCTGCGCGAGGGTGCTCAGGTAGCTCTTCTGCGGCCCGGTCATCGGCTCGTCGCCGGTGACCCAATCGTCGGGATCCTTCTCGGGGTTCTGGTTGACCTGCTCGTTTTCGCTCATACGTTCGTAAGTACGCACTTCTACCGAATCCCAAACGCATCGGCACTGCACATCCGCTCGACGGCCTGCTCGAGAGGCAGTCGGTCGAGCGAATGAATTTGATTGACAGTTCAAGGATTTGCCAAGGAAGCTCCAACTCACCCCCTCGAATTGGAGTCACATGAAGACGAAGAACCTACTGGCCAGAATCGCCATCGGCAGCTCGATCGCAGCAGCGGCCATGGTCACCGCTCCGGCCCTCGCCGCTGCCGACCCGATCACCGACTTCCTGTGCGGTGCGGGCTCGGCTCAGTTCTGCATCCTGCCGCCACCGCCGGCCTTTGCGCCCCCGCCCGCTCCGCAGGCCGCACCCGCGCCGCAGCCACAGGGTGCGCCCGCCCCCGCACCTCGGCCCAGCGGATTCCAGTACAAGAACTGTGACGCTGCACGCGACGCCGGTGCCGCTCCCGTCTACCGCGACGAGTACGGCTACGGCCCCCACCTCGACCGCGACAACGACGGCATCGGCTGCGAGTAGCGAATTCGCACTTGTGCGGGCACATCATCGCGAAATGCCTGCACAAGTGCGATCTCGACAAGCCGATACGCTCACCCGGTGAGACGACGCCAGCAACCTCCCCTGGCGAAGCGACACGGCCTGGACCCCGCCCGCATCCGAATGCCCGAGGACGGCACCTGGCCCACCGTCCGCGAGTTCCTGACTGCGACCGAGCTACGAATTCCCCCGAACCGGATCGACGAGATGTTCGACGCCGGCGAGATAGTCGACATGGCCGGCCCCCTCTCCTCGGACGCGCCGTACACCGCCGGTGAGGCAGTCTGGTTCCACCGCGACCTTCCGACGGAAACCGTTGTGCCGTTCGACATCTCGATTGTGCACCGCGACGACGCGCTCCTGGTGATCGACAAGCCGCACTTCTTACCGACCATCCCCCGCGGCGGACACATCCTGCAGACCGCGCTGGTCCGATTGCGTATGCAACTCGATCTGCCGCAACTGGTCCCCGCCCACCGATTGGACCGTGTCACCGCAGGCTTGGTCTTGTTCGTCGTCGATCCGGCACTTCGTGGCGCGTATCAGACGCTGTTCCAGGATCGAAAGGTTCACAAGGAGTACGAAGCCGTCGCATCGTACGACCCCACGCTGACCCTACCCACCGTCGTCCGCAGTCGAATCGTCTCGGAGAGAGGTCAATTCACGGCTCACGAGGTCCCCGGAGAACCCAACGCGCACACCACCGTCGAGCTTCTGGACCATCGTGACGGACTCGGCCGCTATCGACTGACACCGTTGACCGGGCGCACCCATCAGCTGCGATTGCACATGAATTCCCTCGGTGTGCCGATCGTCGGCGACGACCTCTACCCGACGGCCACCAACCGGCCCGTCGACGATTTCACCGAACCGCTTCAATTACTCGCCAGTGCAATCGAATTCACCGATCCGATCTCGAAATCGACGCGACGCTTCGAGACCGGGTTGAGCTTGCAGCGTTGGGTGTCGACTGTCGGGCCGTGACTTCCGACGCCGCTTCGCTACTCGGGATCGGTCTGTCGTTCGGACTTCACGAGCTCTTTAGTGCGCACCAGACGCAACGCGGTGACCAATACGACGCCTCCGATGATGTTGAACAGCACCGTATATCCGAACCATTCGATCCACGCGAGGTAACTCACGTCGGCACCTGCGTGGATGGCCCCGAAGATCAGCAGGGAATCGAGAATCGAGTGGAACAACTGCAGTCCGGCCAGTAGGAAACCTGCTGCCATGGCGGCAACGATCCGCGCCACGTCGGAGTTCGTACCCTGCTGCATACGGGTCAGCAACGTCATCGTGCTGCCACCGAGAACAGCCAGGCAGATGGACTGCAGGTTCAGCGGTGCGTCGACGAAATGATGCGCTGACTCGGACAACACCTCGAGCCACTGCGGAAACGCGTGCGCTATCAACCACATCACGAACCAACCGCCGAAGAGATTGGCCAGCAGTGTCCCAACCCAGAGTTTGGCCAACTGCAAGGGCGTTCCGTCGCGGGCCACCACCGCCGCGATCGGCATCAAGAAGTCCTCGGTGAACAGCTCACCGTGTGCGAGATAAATTGCCACCAGGCCGATGCCGAACGCCAGGCCCGCCAGCAGGTGACTGTCGGTCTCGTCCAATACCGCGAGATACGCCATCACACCCAGAGCAACTTCGAGCCCGCCGAAGAACCCGGTGATCAGAACTGTGCGCACGGTGCGGTGCAAGCGCTCGGCACCCTCCGTTACGACAGCATCGAAACTCTCCTCCAGTTCCTCTTCCAGAGGCCCATCGTTGTCGCCGTCGTTGCGCCGCGCTTCTTCGCTCATCAGCAGGTAGTACCCATTGAGCCGGAATCGAATACCAGCGCGTCGGCATTCGACGTCGCTCAGATCGTTCAGATGTGAAAACACCCGCCCCACCCTCGCGGGTGGACCGGGTGTGAAGAACATCTGGCGGAAGCGGAGGGATTTGAACCCCCGGACGCTTTTACACGTCTCTCGCTTTCAAGGCGAGTGCATTGGGCCGCTCTGCCACGCTTCCGTGTGCGATCTTAAACGGCTGGGCGGCCCGACTCCCAATCGCCCCTCATCGTCGTGGTGCCACTGCGGAGGTGCGCGTCGCGGCGTCGACCTTCTCGAAGATGTCGCCGAGCACATCGAGCTCCCGCGGAGTGAGCAGATCGACGAGGTGCCGACGCACACTGCGGACGTGAGTGGGTGCCGCCTCCGCCAATCGCCGACGGCCTTCCTCGGTGATCACCGCGAGCACCCCTCTGCCGTCGTCGACACAGGTGCTGCGAGTGACCATGTCCTGAACTTCCATTCGCCTGATCTGATGCGTCAGACGACTTCTCGAAGACAGGACACCATCGGCCAGCTCGCTCATCCGGATCGAGCCGTCGACCGACTCCGACAACATCACCAGAATGCGGTACTCCGCCATCGACAGATCGTGGCCGTCCTGCAGATCCTTGTTCAGTACCCCCATCAATCGTTGCCCGCCGTCGACATAGGCGCGCCATGCTCTCATTTCCGCAGTGTCGAGCCACTGCGGGTCCCCCCCGGAACCAATGGCTAGTTCGGCCGTCACCCGAGACATCTTAGGCAAGAAATCTACCCACCAGTAGCTTGCACTGGTTGAATGTTCGATTCGCGTCGGAGACTTATGGTCGAGTTATGACAGATCCCAACATCGACCCCCCGTACGTTGCCGCAGCCGACAGATACGAGTCCATGCAGTTCCGTCGACTGGGGTCGCGTGGACCGACGCTCCCGGCAATCTCGTTGGGGTTGTGGCACAACTTCGGCGACGACGTGCCGCTGATGAACCAGCGCGCGATCCTCCGTCGTGCCTTCGATCTCGGAATCACGCACTTCGATCTGGCCAACAACTACGGCCCGCCGTACGGCAGCGCGGAAAAGAATTTCGGCCGCATCTTCTCGGAGGATTTCGCGGGTTATCGCGACGAGTTGATCATTTCCAGCAAGGCGGGCTGGGACATGTGGCCCGGCCCCTACGGCTTCGGCGGCTCGCGCAAGTACCTGCTGTCCTCGTTGGACCAGTCGTTGACGCGCATGCGCCTGGACCACGTCGACATCTTCTACAGCCACCGTCCCGACCACGACACCCCCATCGAAGAAACCGCTGGAGCGTTGATCAGCGCAGTACAGCAGGGCAAGGCCCTGTACGCGGGCATCAGCTCGTACAAGCCCGAGGGCACGCAGAAGATGGCGGACCTACTCGCCGATGCGGGTGTTCCCCTGTTGATCCACCAGCCCAGCTACTCGATGGTCAACCGCTGGATCGAGCCCGAGCTACTCGGCACCCTCGACGCGATCGGCGCAGGCGTCATTGCGTTCTCCCCCTTGGCCCAGGGAATGCTCACCGACAGGTACCTCGACGGTATTCCGGCGGATTCGCGAGCAGCACAGGGCAAGTCGTTGAACCCGGATTGGCTCACCGACGAGCACACCGGGCACCTCCGGGCCTTGAACGACATCGCGGCCACTCGCGGCCAGTCCCTCGCACAACTCGCGCTGAGTTGGGCGCTGCGCGACCCGCGGGTGACGTCGGTGCTGATCGGCGCATCGAGCGTCGCACAGCTGGAGAACAACGTGGCCGCGCTGGACAACCTCGACTTCACCGACGACGAGCTCGGGCAGATCGACCGACACGCTGAGGACTTCGGGATCAATCTCTGGGACCTGTAGGGATACTCACGGCAGTGGTGCGACTCTGTCTGCGGGTCGTTCCGCAGGCTCCACTCCGGGGTGTCCCCTGGCGGAGCGCACCACTGCTCGTCTGGGTCGTTCCGACACGCTCCACTCCTCGTCCGGGTCGTTCCGACAGGCTCCACTCCTGCCGCCGGAGGCGCATTATGGAGACATGCATGCCATCACACTGAAAGAGTTCGGCGATCCCGACGTCATGGAATGGACCGAGGTTCCGGACCCTCGTCCGGGTCGCGGGCAGGTGATCGTCGACGTCTCGGCCACCGCCGTCAACCGTGCCGATCTGATGCAGCGTCAGGGCAACTATCCGCCGCCGCCGGGTGCCAGCGACATTCTCGGTCTCGAGTGCTCGGGAATCATCTCCGAACTCGGCGAGGGTGTCAGCGGCTGGAAAGTGGGCGACAAGGTCTGCGCATTGCTGGCCGGCGGCGGTTATGCGGAGCAGGTCGCTGTGCCCGCCACTCAGCTGTTTCCGATTCCGGATGGCCTCGATCTCCATGTGGCAGCGGCACTCCCGGAGGTCGCATCCACGGTGTGGTCCAACCTGGTGATGGATGCACACATGCGCTCGGGCCAGGTACTGCTCATCCACGGTGGGGGTAGCGGAATCGGTACGCACGCAATCCAAGTGGCCAAGCAGATGGGCGTCACTGTTGCCGTCACCGCCGGCTCGAAGTACAAGCTGGACATGTGCGCAGACCTCGGAGCAGACATTCTAGTCGACTACAAGAATCAGGACTTCGTCGACGAAATTCGTTCGCGGACAGACGATCACGGAGCAGACCTGATCCTGGACAACATGGGCGCGAAGTACCTCGATCGCAATCTCGACGCCCTGGCCATGGACGGCACCGTCGTCACCATCGGGATGCAGGGCGGAGTGAAGGGCGAGCTGAACTTCGGCAAACTCCTCGCCAAGCGCGGATCGGTGCACGCGGCCGGGTTGCGCGGGCGACCGGAGACCGGGCCGTCGAGCAAGGCGAACATCGTTGCGGACATGACCGAGCACCTGTGGCCGATGATCTCCGAGGGACGAGTCACCGCCGTCGTACACGCCGAGATCCCGATAACCGAAGCGGCACAAGGTCATCGGATGCTCGACGAGGCCGAGACCATCGGAAAGGTCATCCTGCGCGTGCAGTGATGTACGCCTGAGGTCGTGCGTGGAACTTCGTAGTGGGCTACGAGGCCGGAGTGGAGCCTGCGGAACGACCCGGAAGCACCTCACTCACAAGCGGCGCAGCCGCTCTAGAGGGCGAGTGCGGTGAGCGCTTTGACGAGCTGATCGATCTCGTAGCGGGTGGTGTACGGGGCCAGGCCGATGGAGACGGCACCACCCTCGTCGTTGACACCGAGCGCGTCGAGCAGACGGCTGCCGCCGTGCACTCCGCTGACACTGCCGATTCCCGCCTGCGCCAGTTGCTCGGACACCTTCACCGCGGGCACACCCTCGACCGTGAAACTCACGGTGGGGACCCGCGTGGGTGCATTGCCCAGCACCATGACGTGATCGAGCGATTCCAGCGCCTTCATCAGGTAGTCGAAAAGCCCGTCGTGGTAGTGCTGCAGCGATCCGATCGAGAGTTCGAGGCGCTCACGACGGGTACCCGTTGCGGCGTCGTCGAGATTGGCCAGGTAGTCGATCGAGGCCACCACGCCGGCCAACAACGCGTACTGGTGACTGCTGACCTCGAGCCGCTCGGGCCCCTTCGCCGACGGGTTGAGCGACATCGACGGCAGTTGTTCCAGCAGCGTCGGATCACGGAAGATCAGCGCGCCGACGGACGGGCCACCCCACGCGGCAGCGTCGATCGCGACGACGTCGGCTCCGAGTTCCTTGATGTCGACATGCGCGTACGGAGCGGCTCCGGCCGCATCGACCACGATCAAACCGCCGACCTCGTGCACCAAATCGGCGGCAACCCTGACATCGGGTGCGCTCCCCACGATCGGCGACGCCGCAGTGACCGCGACGAGCCTGGTGGTGGAGGTGATGAGTTCGTCGAACTGCCAGGTGGGCAGCTCGCAGGTATCGATTTCGACTTCGGCCCATTTCACGTGCGCGCCGGTGCGGCTGGCCACCCGCAGCCACGGCGCAACATTCGCTTCCTCGTCCAGACGGGAGAGCACCAGACCTGTTCCCAGACCGAGCCGCGAACTCATCGACTCGGCGAGCCACGACAACAGCGTCGCGCGATCCGGTCCGATGACGACCCCGGACGGGTACGCACCCGTCAGATCGGCGATCGCCACGCGCGCGGATTCGAGCAGAGAAGCACTTCGCTTCGCGGCGGTGTTGCCGGCCGAGTGGTTCGACGCACTGTGCCGGAACGCCGTGGACACCGCCGTCGACACCCGATCAGGAATCAACATTCCCAGCTGAGGGTCCAGATGAATCCACCCGTCACCGAGGGAGGGAATGGACCCTCGTACCCGCGCGACGTCGTAACCCATGCCGGACACTCTAAGCGCCGACCGGTGAAGCATGTGTTCCACGTCCCGATTCGCCAGGGAAAGATTGCCCACTGCGCACGCTCGATCCTTCCCTGCTTCTGCTGATTCCCGACGAACTACTGTTCCTGACGACCGAACCAGGATAATCGGCCCGGACGATCGCGCAACGACGAGCAACGGGTAAAGATGGATACATGACCCAATCCGAGTCGAACAGTGCCCCCGACGACCACGTCGTCGTGATCGGCCCCAACGGAGAACCGCTCGCGCTGAGCCGCGAGGAAGCCACCGCCGCCGCCGCCCGCGCCGCCGGATCGTCTGCCGAGAAGGATTCGGACGACGGGTCGGGCCTGTCGGAGATGGTCGAGCAGCCCGCCAAGGTGATGCGCATCGGCACGATGATCAAGCAATTGCTCGAAGAAGTACGTGCCGCACCGCTCGACGACGCCAGCCGGACGCGTCTGAAAGAAATCCACAAATCGTCCATCCAGGAACTCGAACAGGGCTTGGCACCGGAACTGCGCGACGAGCTCGAGCGTCTGGTGCTCCCCTTCGGCGACGACGTCGTCCCCACCGACGCCGAACTGCGCATCGCGCAGGCTCAGCTCGTCGGCTGGCTGGAAGGCCTGTTCCACGGCATCCAGACGGCACTGTTCGCGCAGCAGATGGCTGCGCGAGCACAGCTGGAGCAGATGCGTCAGGGCGCATTGCCTCCCGGTGTGATGCCCGCGCCCGGCGGTGGCCACGGCGGGAGCGGTACCGGCCAGTACCTGTAGAAGCCTGCGGAATGAGCCTCGGCGTCGCGAGTGCAGCCTGCGGAATGAGCCAGGGAGATTCGGCGGGTAGTGTCGACCGTCGTGTCGGCACCAGCGAAGGATCCCGAGAGCGAGGCAGGAGAACAGATGCCTGCTCCCGTTTCGGACTCACAGACTTATCGGCGCGCGTTCGGTGATCTGCGTACCGGTTTCGCTCAGCGTGAATTGTGGCTGCATCTGGGCTGGCAGGACATCAAGCAGCGCTACCGACGGTCGGTGATCGGTCCGTTCTGGATCACCATCGCCACCGGCGTGCAAGCCATCGCCATGGGTTTGCTGTATTCGGTTCTGCTCAACATCGATCTGCGCGAGTTCCTGCCGCACGTCACCGTCGGCTTGATCGTCTGGAACCTCATCAGTGCCGCGATCCTCGAAGGTGGAGACGTCTTCGTTGCCAACGAGGGCCTGATCAAGCAGCTGCCGAGCGCCCTGAGCGTGCACGTGTACCGGTTGGTGTGGCGTCAGCTCTTGCTGCTCGGCCACAACCTGCTGATCTACGTGATCATCATCGCGATCTTCTGGCCTGAAGGCGGGCTGCACTGGACGGCAATTTTCGCGATCCCAGCGTTGGCGTTGATTCTGCTCAACGCCGTGTGGGTGTCGATCCTGTTCGGCATCATCGCCACCCGCTACCGCGACATCGCCCCGATCCTCGGCAGCTTCGTCACCTTGATGTTCTTCATGACTCCGATCGTGTGGACCACCACAGGTCTGCAGCAGATGGGCGGCGAGGCCGCGAACCGCGCGAAACTCGTCGAGATCAACCCGCTGTTCCACTACCTCGACATCATCCGCGCCCCCCTGATCGGCGAGGATCAGCAGGCGTACCACTGGTACATCGTGCTCGGATTCACCGTCGTCGGCTGGGCGCTGGCCATTCTCGCTCTCAAGAAGTACCGGGCCCGCGTGCCCTACTGGGTATAGGGGTCTTTCGAGTTGTCCATCAGCATCAGCACCCACGACGCCTGCGTCGACTTCCCCATCTTCGACGCGAAGACGCGTTCCCTGAAGAAGGCGTTCCTCGGCAAGGCCGGCGGTGCCATCGACCGGAACTCCTCCGACGTCGTCGTCGTCGAAGCCCTCAAGAACATCACGATGAATCTGAAGGACGGCGATCGCGTCGGCCTGGTGGGTCACAACGGCGCGGGCAAATCGACACTGCTGCGGCTGCTCTCGGGCATCTACGAGCCGACGCGAGGCAGTGCCACCATTCGCGGCCGCGTCGCGCCGGTGTTCGATCTGGGCGTCGGTATGGACCCGGAGATCTCCGGCTACGAGAACATCATCATCCGCGGCCTGTTCCTCGGCCAGACACGCAAGCAGATGCTCGCCAAAATGGACGAGATCGCCGACTTCACCGAACTCGGTGACTACCTCGACATGCCGCTGCGCACCTACTCGACGGGTATGCGGGTGCGCGTCGCAATGGGCGTCGTCACCAGCATCGACCCCGAGATTCTGCTGCTCGACGAGGGCATCGGGGCCGTCGACGCGGAGTTCATGAAGAAGGCCCGGCACCGACTGCAGCAGTTGGTGAAGCGCTCGGGAATCCTGGTGTTCGCCAGCCACTCCAACGAATTCTTGGCTCAGTTGTGCGACTCCGCGATGTGGATCGATCACGGTCAGATCCGGCAGCAGGGCGGCATCGAGGACGTCGTACGGGCATACGACGGCGATGACGCGGGAGACCACGTCGCACAGATCTTGAAAGAGATCGAGCGGGAAGACGGACCTGATGGGCAAGCCGGTGCCTGATCGGATTGTCGGGGTCATCGTGACGCACAAGCGTCGTGAGTTGTTGGCTCTGTCGTTGGACGTGATCGGTGCTCAGACGCGTCCGCTCGATCATCTGGTCGTCGTCGACAACGCCGACGAGCCTGCTGTACGCGAGCTGGTGGAGTCGACGGCCCTGCCGACGACCTACCTCGGCTCGCAGCACAACCTGGGCGGCGCAGGCGGATTCGCTCTCGGCATTCTCTATGCCCTGTCCCTCGGCGCGGACTGGGTGTTTCTCGCCGACGACGACGGCCGACCCGAGGGCCCGAAGGTGCTCGAAACCCTCTACGACTGCGCGCTCACTCACGGACTCGACGAGGTCTCCCCCGTCGTCTGCGACATCGACGATCCGGATCGTTTGGCGTTCCCGCTGCGCCGGGGCGTCGAGTGGCGTCGCCTTCGCTCGGAGTTGATCGACCCGGCGCATCCCGAGGACGATCTGCTCGAAGGCATCGCATCGCTGTTCAACGGTGCCCTGTTCAAGGCGTCGACGATCGATGCGGTGGGCGTACCCGATCTGCGGCTGTTCGTGCGCGGCGACGAGGTGGAAGTACACCGCCGATTGCAGCGCTCGGGCCTGAAGTTCGGAACGTGCCTCACTGCCGCCTACGTGCACCCGAACGGGGCCGAGGAGTTCAAGCCGATCCTGGGTGGCCGGATGCATACGCAGTACCCGGAGGATGCAACCAAGCGCTACTTCACGTACCGCAACCGCGGTTACCTGATGTCGCAGCCCGGTATGCGAAAGCTGTTGCCGCAGGAGTGGATTCGCTTCACTTGGTTCTTCCTGATCACCACGAGGAACCCGCGCGGTCTGGCGGAGTGGTTCCGGCTTCGTGGACTCGGACGGCGGGAACATTTCCGTAGGCCCTGACGCCGTCCGGCAAGGGGTGCGCGGACCGGCGTGAAACCGCTACCGTGTGCGCATGACGGAACCTCGCTCGCTCGCGGATCGCATCAAGTCGTCGGCACGGGAGAAACTGCAACGGGCAATCGGCGAGGTTCTGGCGCAACAGACGGCGCAGCTCGCCGAGCAGACCGGCGATCAGCAGGCGCAGTTGATGGAGCTGCTCGAACGTCAACGTCGTGAGATCGACGACCTGCACGCTTTCATTCGAGGTCTCGAGATGCGGATGCGTCGCGACATCCCGTACGCCTCCGATGTAGAGGCGGCCGCGCAGAGCGCCGAGTTCGCCGAAGAGATGATGCCGCAGGCACCGACCTTCCTCCGGCCACACGCCACGCTGCGTTTCGCGCTCGGCGAGGTGTCCATCCGCGGTATGGCGCTCGAATTCGGTGTTGCCAGCGGCACGACGCTCGAGATCATCGCCGAGGAATTGGCGACGCGTAAGGACATCACCGTCGTAGCCGGATTCGACGTGTTCTCCGGTCTACCCGAGACCTGGCGTACGGGCTTCCCGAAGGGCCTGTTCGAGCAGGACACCATCCCCGAGGTACCGGGCGCGCAGATCGTTCCCGGACTGTTCGAGGATTCGCTGCCGGGATTCCTGAAGGGCCACCACGAGAAGTTGGCGTTCCTGCACCTCGACGCCGACCTGTACTCGTCGACGGTCACAGTGCTGGATCTGGTGGCCGATCGACTCGCGGTGGGCACCGTCATCGTGTTCGACGAGTACTTCAACTTCCCCGGGTGGCGCAACCACGAGTACCGAGCGTGGACGGAATTCGTCGCACGCACCGGCACCGAATTCGACTACCTGGGCTACACCGCCGACAACGAGCAGGTCGTCGTGCGCATTCGCACGGCACCCAAGGTTCGCTCGAAATAGCTACTGCCCGTACAGACGAGCCCAGTTCTCGCGACTGGTGAGCTGCGGGACGGCGGAGCGGTACGAGGCAGCGACGGTGGGTGTCTCGGTGCGCAGACGCTTGAGTGCCGCCACTCCGCGCTTGAGCAGCTGCACCGCATGTTCCTTGTTGCGCTGACGAACTCGGACGCCTTCTTGCGAGCGGTCGGTGACGATCGCGTGGGAGAACAGCGAGACGTGCCACCAGTGCGCGTCGTCGGCCGAGATGGCAACGGGGCCTGGATCGACCGTGCCGCGCCACTGGTTGAGGACGCGCTTGGCGAGCACGGCGAATTCGAGTTTGGTGTTGGGCGTCGGGCCGGCCGGGGTGATGAACATATCGGCCGGACGCACACCTGGAACGTCATTGGCGTTGTGCCGCTTGGTTTCCCCGTATGCCGCGCGCTCGCGCCGAATGGCACCGGCCGCGTCCATGCCGCCGTCGAGCAGATACTCCGGGCCGGCCAGGAAGTCTTCGACGGCTTTGATCAGCGTGTACGCCATGCCGTACTGCATCGACACCAGGTAACGAAGCAGGTCGGTGAACAACTGCTTGGCGAGCGCCTTACCGTCGAGTTCGATGTGCAGGGCGGCGGTGATCATGCCGTTGCGCAGGTTGAAGTAGCGGTGCCACTCGTCCCAATCCTTCCACGCGAAGTCGGCGTGCCACACCGCTGCGCCGGGCAACGTGATGGTGGCGAATCCGTTTGCACGCGAACGGTATCCATACTCGATATCGTCCCATTGGAAGAACAGCGGCAACGGGTACCCGACCTGTCCGACGATCTCGGACGGGATGAGGCACGACCACCAGCCGTTGTATCCGGCGTCGACGCGGATGTCCTGCTGTCGCTTGCGCTTGAATGCGCTCTTGTCCGATACCGCGTTCTTGACGTGGATTCCGGCCTCGAGCTTCTGCAGGTTGGCCACCTCGGCACCGACGTGCACGCGGTCGGGGTGCAGGAGGTACAGCATCTGGGCACCGATGATCGCGGGCTCGACGGTCATGTTGGCGAACGAGTTCATCCGCACGATCGCCTCGGGCTCGCACAGCACGTCGTCGTCCATGAAGATCACGTTGGCCGGATCGCCGCCCTTGCCCTGCACCTCGTAGAGGCCACGGGTGAACCCGCCGGCTCCACCGAGATTGGGCTGGGTGATGTAGACCAGCTTGTCGCCGAGCTCGGCCGCGACGCGCTGGAACTTCTCGCGCGTCTGCACCTGATCGGTGCCTTGATCGACCACGTAGACGTTGTCGACGCCCAGCAGAGCGATCGGATCGTCGGCCATGGCCGCGACGGTGTTGGCGCAGTCGTCGGCGCGGTTGAACGTGCAGATCACCACCGAGGTGGGTCGTAGCTTCTCGGGAGCGGCGACGGTCCACTCCGCGTCCTGCACCGACAGCTCGCTGGACGTCGTGGTGAAGCGAACGAACAGTGCGCCACCGTCGAGGAACTGCGTGGTCGCTACAGGAACGGACAGTCGCGTCGACGCGTTCGCAGAATCGACGGTGGTGCTGGCCATCGTTCGCTCGTGGCCCTTGTAGTCGGTGGCCACCAGATCCACTCGTCCCGCGCCCGCGACGGTGGCCTGGAACACCACCTCGGTCACTGTGGTCCACCGCTGCCAGTAACTGGCAGGGAACCGTCCGAAGTAACTGTTGGTGTGTACGACGCTGCGCTTGGCGATCCGAATGCCGGTGCGGGTGCGCTCGGCATTGCCCTTGCGGACCTCGCTGTACATGTCTGCGCTGACCAGGGGCGAGGGGCCGTCGAACAGGAGCCTCTGGACTGTCAGTTCGGCCGCGTCGTCACCGCCGGCGGCAGCCGGCACGTCCGAGGAGCCGAGACGATCGAGAGCAGTGCCGTCCATACCGAGAAATACCCCATCCAGTTCGAGTAGTGACAGTTCGAGCGATCACAGGTGTGGCCGTAGCGAGAAGAAGACCACTGACCATGGTCGCACAGCCCACGCTGGATCCGTCCGACGCTCGCCGCACTGCCCGCCACCTACTCCCCTTTTGCCACCCTCTCCATCAGCACGCGAGCGGCCTCGGCCGGGTGCGTGTACGGCCACCAGTGGCCCGCATCGACGTACTCGACGCGCAGGTCGGGGACCCATCGATCGAGACCCTCGGTGAGGTTCGTCGACAGCATCGGGTCGTGTGTCGGGACCACCACGGTGGTCGGGACGACGCATCGCGGATCGGGTCCGCTGAGCACACGCCGCAGCACGTTGGCCCGGTACAGCGCGATGCCGCGCTGTTGGTCGGCCACTGTGGGAGTCGGCTCGCCCTCTGCCTGTAATCGTGCCAACCACCCCGGTACGCGACCACTCAGAACGGGAATGTGGAACCCGAAGACGTACCAGGACCGGGCCAACTGCCCCAGCAACGACGGCCATCGATGCGGACGCACCAGTCGCGACCGCGCCACCTGCCGTAGATGATCGAGACTCGGTCCCGATACCGAGGTGTACGACGCGAAGACGGCGGCGGCGCGTGGTGAGGCCATCGCCTCCCACATCTGGACCGATCCCCAGTCGTGGGCGAAGACGTGCACCCTCCCCGACAGACCGGGGATGGACTCCACCACCGCGAAGGCGTCCCGCGCCAGTTGTTCGATGGCCACGTCTGCCGCAGGCCCCAGCCGGGACGCTCCGCTGCCTCGAGTGTCGTACGCGATCACCCGAACTGCGTCGCCGAGCTCGGCGATCAGTGGATCGAACACATGACGATTGTCGGGATAGCCGTGCACCAGCAGCACTGTGGACTTCGCCGCCGGGTTCCCGTACTCGACGACGGGAAGCTCGGCACCGGATATCCGCACCGTCCAGCCGGTCATCCCGCTTCGATCAGGGCATCGAGGCTGCCGCCGCGCAGCAGGTGCGCAATCATCTTCAGCCGCATGGCCTCCTGCTCGGGTTGCGGATGCACTACCGCTGCCAACGCCTCACCGTCCAGCAGATGCACCACGGTGAAGATCACCGTCTCCAGCTGCCGTGGCTCTATCACTCCAGCGATCGGTAACGTGCGAGCAAGTTCCGAAATCTGCTCGTGATAGCGAACGGTGAACGGCTGCAGCCTCTCTCGTAGCTCCAGGTCGCTGCGGGCAGCGGTGAGCAGCTCGTACCAGGCACCGTTGATCGGGGCGCGACACGCCGCCCTGAGCAGTTCGAGACAGTGCTCGATCGATGCATTTCCGAAACCGGACAGGCCGTGGCGAAACTCCACGAACTGACGGCGGCGAACCTCGTCGGCCGCGGCGACGATCAGGTCGAGTCTGGTGTCGAAGTGCCGAAACATGGCGCCGGACGACACTCCTGCGCGGCTGACGATCTCACTGACACTGGTTGCGGCGTAGCCCTTCTCACAGAGCGATGCGATGGTTGAATCGAGCAGCTTCCCGATGGTCTCGGTACGACGCTCCTGCTGACTCGCCACTCACACCCGCTCTCGGCGTCGCGGAGCCGTGGGAGTGCCCGCCCGCAGGAAACTACCGGCCCGCTCCGATACCCCGAACCAGGGCGCAAACGTGCCCTCGGAGAACACCACTCGGCCGGCGACCAGAGTCGCGGTGACTGCGCGATCGTTGCGGTTCACCATTCGGCTCAGGCCACCGAACTCCGGCATGATCTGCTCCCGGTAGGCCAGCACCTCCTCGTCCAAGCCCGCTGGATCGATGACCACGATGTCCGCGCGATCACCCACCCGGATATGCCCGGCATCCACACCGTAGAAGTCGGCCAGCTCGCCGCTGAGCTTGTGCACGGCCTTCTCGACGGTCATGAACGGCGTGCGATCGCGCTGCGCGTCGTGCACCCGGTGCAGCAACCGGATACCGAAGTTGTAGAACGCCATGTTGCGCAGATGAGCACCGGCATCGGAGAAGCCGACGGTCACCCCGGGCTGGTTGATCAGCTTGTCCATCTGACGCTTGCGATGGTTCGCAACCGTGGTGTGCCAACGCAGCTTTCGGCCGTGCTCGACCACCAGATCGAGGAACGCGTCCACTACGTGCACACCGCGCTCGGCCGCGACCTCCGCGACGTTCTTTCCGACGACCGACGCGTCGGGGCATTCGGTGATCTCGGCGTCGGCAAAATCTCGATGCCAGACGCGTGAGCTGAACTTCTTCTCGAAATCGGCACGGAACCAACGGCGGTAGGCCTCGTCGGAGAGCAACTCGTTGCGTCCCAACTCTTCTCGTAGATGAAGCGCCGCTCGGCCCGAACCGAACTCCTCGAACACCACGAGATCGATGCCGTCGGAGTACACGTCGAACGTCGTGGGCAGATGCTGCCAACGGAACTGCCCCTTGCCCGGCCCGTTGACGATCCGGGCCAGCGGACCGAAGACGCGGTGAATCCAGGGCGACGCCTTGGCATCGGCCGCCGCCAGCAGCGAGATCTTCAGCGGAGTGCGACCGATACCGGTGCCCGAGGCGAGGAAGAACAACATGTCGTACTTGGTGTTCAGGTTCGGAATGCTCTGCAACAACCGCCCGCGTCGGCGCAGAATCTTGTGCAGAGAACGGAATTCGCTCCACCTCGCATACGAGGACGGCAGCGAACGGGATCGATACCTGTCTCCGTCCAGCTTGTCCCACGGGTTCGTCATGGTCGACATTCCGAGCATCCCAGCATCGAGTGCCTGCTCGAGCGCATCGGACATGGCACGCCACTCCTCACGAGTGGGCTTCTGACTACGGTCGGTCGAGCGATCCAACCCCATCACGTGTGCGCGCAGATCCGAATGCCCTACCAGAGCAGCGATATTGGGGCCGAGGGGTAGGCGCTCGAGCGCCGCGATGTACTCGTCGGGACTTGTCCACGTTTTGTGCGTGTCGACCGCTTTGAGCACATGATCTCGTGGGAGGGCCTCGACCCGACTGAACAGATCCGCAATATCGACCGGCGTCGAGTAGAGCGTCGACAACGAACAGTTGCCCAGGAGAACCGTCGTGACCCCGTGCCGGACGGACTCTTCCAGCCCCGGACCGACGAGCACCTCCGCGTCGTAATGCGTATGCACGTCCACGAAGCCCGGCGTGACCCACTTACCGGTGGCGTCGACCACCTCGGTCGTCGCGCCCACCTCGAGCGGCGTGGATGACACAGCCCGCACGACACCGTCGACGATGCCCACATCGGCCCGCACTCCGGGACCGCCGGATCCGTCGTAGACCGTGCCACCGGTGATGACGACATCGAAAGGAATGCTGGGGCTCATGTGACCTCCGTCATAGAATGACGAAACTCTAACTTAGAGAGTGGTCACTCGCAATAGCCCTGATCGGCACGCCTCAGGCGTCGACGGCCTGACGGCCGGCTCTGGCCGCCGCGAGTAGTTCGTGACGCCGCCCTCGCAACGACAGCAGGCCCCTGGCCATCTTCACGACGTCCCCGAAAGAAACCCGGCTGGGCTCGCTCCGGTGCGACTCGGACAGGCGGACCGGCAGCTCCACGGGACGGACACCGGCCAATTCCACCGCGTAATCCAGCTCGGTGGTGAACAGGAAGCCCGGTTCGATCAGCTGCGGAGCCACCGCCCGCAAGAGGGTGCCGTCGACGATGAACGTTCCTTGCGGATCCTTCGTTCGGGTACCGAGCACGATTCTGCGGAGCGACGTGAAGCCGAAGGTCATCACTGCGCGAAGTAGTCCGCGTTGCACCGCAGACTCGGGGTGCGCCTTGGAGCCGATCGCCACCAACGGTGTCGTCCCGGTTTCGGAGGCCCATTGCGCAGCCGCGTTCAGATCGTCGAACCCGAACGGAAGATCGTCGGCGGTCAACAGGACGCTGTCACCGCGAGACTGCTCGACGCCGAGCCGAAGCGCGTTACCCATCCCCTTGGCACTGGTCAACACCGACAGCGCGACGGTGGGATGCGTCCAGTCGGCCGCAAGGCGAGCGCAGATCTCGGCGGTGGAGTCGGTCGAACCGTTCTCGATCACGATGATCTCTGCCGGCCGTCCGGACAAATACTCGACGAAAGCGTCGACAGTGGATTCGATGACTCGGGCGGAATTGTGGGCCGGTATGACCACCGACAATTCGACCGCGTCCGGCCGCGAACTCGGAGCGGGACCAGAGAACACCGTCACCCTTTCAGCGCCTGTCGGATACTGCGAACGGACCGAACACTACGCTGCAACGGACTGTCCGATGCTCACCGACCATCACCGACGAAGGCGTTTCGTGAATTTAGATCGCCCCTGGGCGGAGCGGATACTCCCGCCCGCGGTTCTGGCCCTCGCCGTCGCACTGGCTGCGGCGGTACCCATGCTCACGAACCGGTGGTTCTACTACTGGGACGACAGCGCAGCGGCGTTCACACCAGGCTGGCGGGTCATCGGCGAGCGACTGCTGTCGGGATCGTGGCCGACGCTCCTGCCCGAACTCTGGGCCGGCGGAAACGTCACCGCCGAAGCCCTCTACGGCACCTACAATCCGCTGCTGTTGGCCGATTCCGCGTTGATCGCGGCAGTTCCGAATCTGGCCATCGGCATCACCGTGGTCAAGATGCAGTTCATGGCGATTCTCGCTGTCGGCGTCTATCTCCTGGCAAAGCAGTACGGAGCAAGAACGTCGATGGCGTTCGTGGCCGGTTTCGCGATGCCGTTCGCCGGCTACACGCTGTACTTCGATGCCTCCAGTTGGGCGTCAGGCCTGTTCGCCTTCGCGTGGATCCCGCATGTCTGGTGGTCCACGCGGTCCGCTGCCCTCGGCCGAGTCAATCCCATCGTTCCCATCTTCTTTGGCTTCATGGCCATGACGACCGGCAATCCGTACGGTGCCGTCGCGGTGGGGGTCGTCTATATTGCCGTCATTGCCGAAGTCATCGCTCTCGGCAAGGCTCGCAGAATTGCCTCGTTGATCATCAGCGGACTGTCGATCCTGGCGATGTCACTGATCGTCTACCTTCCGCTCGCCTTCACCACCGATGTGTCGGTGCGAAACCAGTCCGGAGTGTCCAACGACGGAACCCTCCGGCCCGGACTGGGCGATCTGATCAACGTCAGCAGCCCGACTCATCTGCCGATGGTCGAGTCGTTCGGTGCCAGCTTCATGACCGTCCCCATCGGCTACCTGGTGTGGTTTCTCGTTCCGTTGAGCCCGTGGATCAAGTGGCGCACTCTCGGCAACTTGAAGAAGAGTGCAATATCCCTGGCCGTCTTCGCCGGCGTCTACGCGGTGCTGCTACTCGGGCCGTCGAACCTGTGGCTGTTCCGATGGCCCATCAGGCTGATCGAGTACGGTCAACTGCCCCTGTTGGTCGTCACCGCCGTTGCGGCCAGCGCAGGATTGCACCGCGAGAGGATCAGACTACGAGTCTCGCTCACAGCGGTCCTACTGGTACTGCAGTTCTATCTGGCGTGGTCGAGTGTTCCGGACGACCTCGGTATCCATGCCTTGGCACTGTTGGTTTGCGGTCTGCTGACGATTGCTGCTGTCACCGCAGCTTTTCGAGCACCACGCGTCTTCGGCGGCGTCCTCGTCGCGGGAATCGTGGCCACACTTGCGCTGCAGACGAACGCGTGGTTCCTCAGCAACGACAACGTCACACCGTGGCGCTTCCCTCGCCAAGTCGCATTCTTGGAAGACCGACTCGACAGTAGGTACACCGGCAACACCTTCGCGATCGCCGACACGAAATCCATCCCCACCGACGATCCCACGTCGCAATGGGGCGACTTGGTGTTCGGCAATACGTGGCAGGCCTCGGGCGTGGACGCGGTGAACAGCTATGCGGGAATCAGTTACGAGGACTTCGTCGACGCGTTGTGTCTGAACTACTACGGCGGAGTGACTTGCCCCGACGCAGTGGACCGGTTGATGGCAACGGCACCCGGAACAGATGTGTCGTGGGCGGATGCGCTCAGACTCGACACCATCATCGTTCAGAACAGTGGACCGTACGGTGATCTACACGCATTCGACGCGCTTCCACGCGATCGATGGATGACCACCAACTCCGACGTTGTCACCATCGCGCGGCGCAACACGCCACTACTGTGGCCGGATGGGCGACTGTCCGCCGTCGGCGACGGAGTCACCGTCCTTGACGACGATGCAGAGACAGACACCCGAGAGACTCTGCAGTACAACGGCTCCGGAGTTGCGACGTTCGCATTGCTCGCGTGGCCCGGTTGGACGGCGACCGTGGACGGTGCCCCCGCCGAGGTACGCGCGACCGAGGGAGGATTACTTCAGGTGGTCCTGCCCGAAGGCGGCAACACTGCGACGATCGAGTACACGCCGCCGGGCACCACCGGCGGTGTGGCACTCGCCGCAGGCGGTCTCCTGGTGGCGCTTGCGCAATCGGTCGTGGTCGGCGTAAGACGACGCCGACCGGTCGATCAGTGAGCTGCCGACCGCGTCGCTTCGTCCACAGCGCGGTGCGCCGGCAGAATCGAGTCACGCTCCGCAGCAACATCTCCTGATCCGGCAACAAGATCCAAGAAGTGATTCAGCTGGGCCGAGAGCGGCTCCTCGCTGTACCTGATGGTGGGGATTTCGATGATCGTCTGCTGCTGATATCCGTCTCGATCGGACGGCATGTCGTCGTCGATGTGGCGATAGACGGTGATGTCGCGGCGGAGCAGGTCGATTTCGATCAGCCGATCCGATTCGAGCAGCGCCAGCTGCCGAATCTTACGCTGACTGATGCGACTCGCCGAAATGGTTGCGACAGCACCTGATTCGAACCGCAAGATCGCATCTGCGCAATCCTCGGCATGGTTCTCTTTCGATGCGGGATGGAAGTAACCGAACTCCCCGGCCACGGACTTCGGCTCGGACCCGACGAAAGAGATGGCCAGATCGACGTCGTGAATGAGGAGATCGGTCGCTACTCCCGTCGAGATGCGCGACACGAAAGGAGAATGTCGAATACCGTTGACCTGCCATACATCGCCCGCGAACTCTCGTGCTGTACGCACCGCCGGGTTGAACCGCTCCAGCAAACCGCACATCAACGGAATATCGGCGGCCGCAGCCTTTCCCACCAGCTCTGCACTCTGCTCGTACGTGGCGGCCAAGGGCTTCTCGACCAACACGGGCTTGCCCAGTTCGAGAATTCTCGACGCGATGTCGTAATGAGCAGGGGTAGCGGCAGCGATGACCACCGCATCGATACCGGAGAGGTCGTCGAATTCCGCGGCCCAATCGCAGCCGAAGCGCTCGGCGACACCCCGACCTTGCTCTTCCCGTGGCTCGACGAGCACCGCCAGATCGCATCGATCCGACTGGGCGATGACCCTCGCATGCAAGGACCCCATGCGACCCGACCCGACCAGTGCAACTCGAGGATTCATCACTGTCCCATCGCCGAACGAACAGCCGACACGACGGTGTCGACTTCATCGACGGTCAAGTTCGCATGCACCGGAATGCTCAGGCACCGCCGCGAGACCGACGTAGCGACCGGCGTGTCCTCGATGAGGACGTTCGGGTGTTCGCGGTAGCAGTCGTAGTCGTAGGCGGTCTTCGGGTAGTAGATCCCGCTCCCTACGCCCGCATCGGCGAGGCGCGAGCTCAACTCGTCGCGGTCGATAGATGCATCCTCGTCGACCAGAACGGTGTACTGATGCCATACGTGGCCGCGGCGTTCGAGCTCGGCGGGCAGCGTGAGGCCGGTTACGTCCTTCAGCCCGGTCGTGAGCATGTCCGCGTTGCGACGACGCTGCTCGACCTGTGTCCGGTAGGCGGCCAACTGCGGCAAGCCGAGGCTCGCCTGTAGATCGGTCATCCGGTAGTTGTGGCCGACAACCTCGTACTGATAGCGCGCCCGCATTCCCTGGTTCCGCAGCACTCGCAGACGATCGGCGACGGCATCGTCGTCGGTGGTGATCATGCCGCCCTCGGCGGTGGTCAAGTTCTTCGTTGCGTAGAACGAGAAACAGCCGAGACCGAAAGTGCCGACGCCACGGCCGTCGAACGTGGCACCGTGCGCTTGAGCCGCGTCCTCCACGATCGCCAGACCGTGTTGCTTCGCCAGGTCACCGAGCGCACCCATGTTCGCTGCCTGACCGTAGAGATGCACCGGCATCAGCACGGCAGTGCGGTCGGTGATGCGTGACGCCGCATCGGCGGGATCGATATTGAAATCGTCAGCAGAGATATCGGCAAAACGGACAGTCGCACCCGCATCGAGAATTGCATTCAGCGTCGCGACAAAAGTGAATGGACTGGTCAAGACCTCGTCGCCGGGCCGCAGATCCTGAATTTCCAACGCCGCACCGAGAGCGGTCGTGCCATTGTTCACTGCCACCGCGTGGCCGGCACCGACGAGCTCTGCGAACTGCTCCTCGAAGCGCTTGACCTTGGGACCCTGCGCCACAATGCCCGAACGAAGGGTATCGAGCACTTCACGCTCGACATCCTCGCCGAAAACGACACTCGAAATTGCAATCACTGACATACCCCTCGGGCCGATCTGGGTGCGACGGAAAACCGTACCGATTCGCATCTTTGCCCGTTGACACTATCGCCTGGCACAAGGTCCCGGTCACAAGCCTTGCCGCGAGTAACGTTATTTTCTACAGCGGAGCAGTAAAACCATCCGAGACGTGGGAGGCCGATCAACCGGTGTCGAACGAACACGGGCAAGATTGCCGAATCCACGACTCGGCGGTGATCGGCGACGGAGTGCGTCTGGGGAATCGTGTCACTGTGGGTCCATTCGCAGTGCTCGTGGGCCCGGTAGAGATCGAAGATGACTGCTGGATCGGTGCGCACACCGTCATCGGCACACCTCCGGAGATTCTCGGGTTCGAGCACTTCACCTCCTACGCCGAGCGAAGCGCAGGATTCGGAGTGTTGATCGAACATGGCACGGTCATCAGAGAACTGACGACTGTGCACAAGGGCAGCGAACGGCCGACCATCGTCGGCGCAGAATCGTTCATCATGAACCGCATTTCGATCGAACACGACTGCCAACTCGGGGCCGGCACCGTTGCTGCCGCCGGAACTGCCTTGGCGGGTCACGTCACGCTGGGCCCCGGGTGCAACCTCGGGATGAACAGCACTGTCCACCAGCGTCTCGTCATCGGTGCCGGCGTGATGGTCGGAATGGGGTCGACCGTCACCAAGGATGTCCCGCCGTTCGCCACTGTTTTCGGCAACCCAGCGATACTGAAAGGCTCGAATTCCGTCGGTATGGCGAGGAAGGGACACGATGACGCTGAAATCGACGTTGTCTCGTCCGCCTATGCAGCAGCCCGGCTACCAGAGCTTGCCGCACTGGGCGGGGTCAGCGCCGCAGCTGTGGAATGGTGGCGGGGATTGGCCAAGAAGCCGCTGATCAAATGACAGACGAGGTAGCCGCTTCGCGCGGAAAGAAGATCGCGGGCAACGTGCTTCGGGTCGTCGTGACCGTGGCGATTGTCGTCGCCATCGTCTTGGCCGTGCGTTCGCAGTGGTCGGACGTTCGAGACACCATCGTTTCGCTGAAAGTCTGGTCTCTTCTCGGTTCCTCGCTGCTGGTGTTTCTCGGCATGGGAGCAGCGGTACGGGCCTGGCAGCACGCCCTCGGGGCGCTGGAGTATCCCATCCCGGCGTTCGACGCCGCCCGCTGTTACTTGGTGGGCCAACTGGGCAAATATCTGCCGGGTAGCGTCTGGGCGTTCGTCCTGCAGACGGAGTTGGTAAGACGCGCCGGGGTCACCCGAGCAGCGGGGTTCGTCGCCGTTCTCGTCACCGTAGGATTGAGTACGACATCGGCTCTCGTAGTCGGACTGCTAGGCCTTCCCGCGTTGTTCGACGTGAGCACTGTCGCCGCAGTGGCAGTCATCGTGTTGGTTCCCATCGCGCTGATCTGTGCGTACCCACCCGTTCTGACCCGGCTGGTCAACCTTGCACTGAAGCTTCTTCGTCGCGCTCCGCTGCAGTCCCCGCTGAGCATGCGAAAAATCGCCCTGTCGCTCGGTTGGTGTGCCGCGAGCTGGGTCCTCTACGGCACCCATTTGTGGATTCTTGCTTCGAGTTCCGCAGGCTTCCGGATCGGCGGGTTGGTCGAGTGCATCGGCGCACTCGCCCTCGGTATGTGCGCAGGAGTGCTCGTTGTCGTCGTGCCATCCGGCATCGGTGTACGCGAGGCCGTGGTGGTGGCCGCGCTGTCGCCGTACATGGACGCCGGCGTCGCCCTGGGCTTGGCCCTCGCATCCCGACTCGTCTTCACCTTGTGCGAAGTGCTGGCGGGTGTGATCGCCGCGGCATCAGGTTCGCGAGCACTCCGCAACATGCTGGTGCACAGCCACTCTCGCGTCCCGGCACCACAGAAACAGCCGACTGCCAACTAACGATTCACAACGGATTCCTTGGTCGCGTAGACGGCCTCGGTGGCATCCTTCTGCGGTCGCCACCACTGCTCGTTGTCGCGGTACCAGTCGACGGTGGCCTTCAACCCGGCGCGGAAGTCGACATAGTTTGGTGTCCAACCCAATTCGGTACGCAGTTTGGTCGAGTCGATGGCGTAGCGCAGGTCGTGGCCGGGTCGGTCGGTGACGAAATCGAATGCGTCGGGCTCGTGGCCGGTCTCTTCGAGGATCGCTTCGAGGACGGTGCGGTTGTTCGCTTCGCCGTCGGCTCCGATGAGGTAGGTCTCGCCGATGCGGCCGCCGTCGATGATGGCCCAGACGGCATTGTTGTGGTCGTCGACGTGGATCCAGTCGCGTACGTTCTGCCCGGCCCCGTAGAGCTTGGGGCGGGAGCCGCTGAGAATGTTGGTGATCTGACGGGGGATGAACTTCTCTACGTGCTGATACGGGCCGTAGTTGTTGGAGCAGTTGGAGATGGTGGAGCGGACGCCGAACGAACGGGTCCAGGCGCGGACCAGCAGATCGCTCGACGCTTTGGTGGACGAGTACGGGCTCGACGGGTTGTATGGGGTCGATTCGGTGAATCTGGCCGGGTCGTCGAGTTCGAGGTCGCCGTAGACCTCGTCGGTGGAGATGTGGTGGTAGCGGACGTCGTGTTCGCGGACCGCGTTGAGCAACGTGGTGGTGCCGATGACGTTGGTGTGGACGAATGGCCACGGGTCGGTCAGGGAGTTGTCGTTGTGGGATTCGGCGGCGAAGTGGACGACCAGGTCGGTCTCGCGGACGAGGCGGTCCACGAGATCGGCGTCGGCGATATCGCCGTGCACGAAGTCGATGCGATCGGCCACCGACTCGAGGGAGGCCTTGTTGCCTGCGTAGGTGAGCTTGTCGAGAACGGTGACCTGGGAGTCGGGACGCTGCGCGAGGGTCTGATGGACAAAATTCGCGCCGATGAACCCGGCCCCACCCGTGACGAGAATTCTCATGAACAGGCACTTTACCGGTGGAGGCTGCTGCGGGCCGTTCTTGTCTGCCGCACGTGCTAGCTTCTGTTCGACTTCGGGGGGAGTACGTCAATGGGTCTCGGCAAAATTCTGATTCGTCTCGCGGCATCGGTAGCGCTGCTGGTCGGCATCATGTGGGCAATTCCGAAACTGGCACCGCAGGTGCCGGAACCGTACGCGGGTGTGCAGGCACTGCCGCCGGTGTCGGCGGAAACAACGGGTTCGACGACGGTCCCGCCGCCGCTGCCGCCAGGGTTTCCGTCGATGAACCGTCCACCACCGAAAATCGAGGTGCCCGACGGCCGGCCGCAGCCCATCGCAACCAAATTCGGCTGGACCTACGAGATTCCGGCGGATTGGCGGAACTTCTCGACTGGTATCGCTGGCTGGTCGAATGATGGTAAATCGGTCGTCTACGGTGCCAGCGCCGATTACGGCTACGGCTACTGCCCAGAAGTGGACGGGTCGTCGCTGGCAGAGGCCGGTATGACCGGCCGCAACGGAATGGACTTGCACGCCGCAGCACTGGACGCTGCTCGCGGTGCGGAAGTGGTCTTCGGCGATGACTCCGCTGCCCCGCCACACATCGAATACTCCGAGCCTCAGGACATCGAGGTCGACGGAGAGCCTGCCGTGCGATACACCGTTCGTGGCTCGGGGATCCACGCCAGCGCCACATGCAGCCCAACCACGGCCACGTTCGACGTAGTTGCGATGCCCGGATTCGCAACGGCAACGGTCGCAGTATTCATGGTCCAGCTCGACCGGAACAACGAGGGCTCGCTGGATTACTCGACTGTGGACGCCCTGATCTCGACGCTACGAAAGCCTGATTCGCAGACGGGGCAGCCGCGGTGACCGAGGAGACCTTCGAGGGCGAGCCATCCGAAATTGCCGGCCTCGGAAATCTTCTCGATCGCATCAGCGTCGACACTCTGGCCAGTCACCACTATTTGCTCGACCACGCGAGGCTCGGCGAGAACATAACCGGGCAGATCCTGAAGAGACTGCAGCCCTATATCGACGGCTTCGCAGGCATGACCCGCACCCGACACGTTCACCTCTCTGCCAACTGCAGCGAGATGGGGGCCGAACTCAACAAGGCGGCGTGGCTGTATGCCGATCAGGATCGGCGAAACCACGACCTGCTCAACGCCCACACGTCGCTGCCACCGCTACCCGGCTTGGACCGCGGGAGCTCGGATCGCGCCGCCGTAGGGTCAGTGGACGAATTCGACGGGGCCGCCGACTACGGCCGACCTCACGGTATCGACTATCCCGCACCGAATCCGGCCGTCGACGATGTTCGCGATGCACTGACCGAAGCCGCCGGTTGGCTCGGAGAGATCGACAGGACGATCTTCGAACTCTCCGGATGGAGTCCTCTGAACGAGGCAACCGTTCCGATCACCGGCAATTGGAACGAGATCGGGAGAATCGGCCAGGCTTACCAGATCGCAGGTGACGCAATGGAAGCTGCCGCGGAGTCGTTCGCGACTGGGGTACGCCGCGTCGACAGCTACTGGAACGGTGCTGCCGCACAGGCATTCACCGATTACGCCGACCGACAGACGAACGCGATGCGATGGGAAGGGCCTGCCGGACGAACGGTCTCCGCAGTCTGTACAGCCATCGCCGAGCAACTTCGCGATGCTGCGTTGACAGTGGTTCGGAAAGTCGTCGAACTTCTCGAGTCCGAGGTCGCGGTCGACAACGCCCACGGTGCATTGAAGGTCATGATCAAGAAGGTCCCGGTGGTCGGCACCGCATGGCAGGTCGAGAGCATCGTTGAAATGTGCTGGACAGCAATGGAACTGACCAAGGATCTCATTGTGAAGATCGAAAAGGTGGTCGACGACTTCGGCGCGTTCCTCGACGCGCTCGGTGATCCCGAAGGACAAGCGGGTAAGAAGATCGACGACACGTTAGGCCCGCTGAACGACGTCATCGACGACGGCAAGCAGTTCGTCGAAGCGGGCAGAACAGCAGATATCCGGCCGGTACTCGACACTCCGGACGAGGACTTCTCCGTCGGCACCAGCGACGAACCATGGCGGGACGCATGATCGAGTCCCTTCCTCCGCACGCCCGCGCTGCTTACGACCGACTGATGGCATCCTGCGGCGAGCTTCGGGCTGCACGCACACGAGCGGTGAACACCGAATTACCCGCAGCGAATACCCGAACTGTCACAAAGGAACTGCTGGCCCGCTTGGCATCGTCCCCGCGAGCGTCGTCCGAACTGATTCACTACGCGAGGCGCGTCGAGACTGGAGAGTGCAGCTGGGAACGCATCGCTGTGGACGCCTCTCCGCTGCCTCCGGAGGTCGACGAGCTGAAGCGCGATCCACAGATCGACTGGCCGACCGCGTGGCCCACATCGACCACAGAGGTCGACGTCGGGGCTCAGCCGTACCGAATTCCGTGGGAATGAGCCGACGCCGACGGAGGCCTCAGGAACGCGCGACTGTGCGTCCGGCGAAGGCAGCGAGACGCTCGTAGGCGTTGGCTCCGTCCGGTGCGGGTTGCTCCGGGTCGAAAGCACCTGCTCGGCGTTCGTCGGTCACATTCTCCGACATGAACGCCATCCCCTCCTCCGCCAAGGCCTGGTCGAAATCATCGGTTTCGTGCCCGAGTGCTGTGGCGAGATCCCACGCATGAACCGACAGCTCGGCAGCGACCATGCCGAGCGGTAGCGGTGATCCGGCGTCGATCACCGCCAGCAGTTCACCGGTGCGCTCGGTCCACAACGGGATCGGGTCGGAGACCGATTGTGGCGAGGCCGTCCAATCGATCTCTTCGCCGCGGGCCATCGTGACCAACTGACTCGCGGTGTGCACCAGGTGGTCCGTCAAGTCGGCGACGGTCCACTCGGTACACGGCGTCGACGACGCCCTCGCGTCGCCCGTAGCTGCAGCGAGAAGCGTGGTGACCTAGTTGATGCCGGTATCGATCTGGGTGCGGCTCGTCACGATCGTGGTCCTCGGTTCTCTCGGCGGGCTCGGTATGCGGCGAGCCTAGGTGCACCTCGCAGCCCACGCAGCGAAAATGGGTGACACACAACCGAGCGGGTCATCGGAGCGTCTGGAAGACTGCGCGGTCATGCGGGGAATCATTCTGGCGGGCGGCACCGGCTCGCGTCTTCATCCGATCACCATGGGCGTGAGCAAACAGCTGGTCCCGGTCTACGACAAACCGATGATCTACTACCCACTCTCGACCCTGATCCTGGCCGGGATCCGCGAGATCCTCGTCATCACCACACCCCAGGACGCCGACCAATTCACTCGCCTCCTCGGCGACGGCTCCCAATTCGGCATCTCCTTGACCTACAAAGTCCAGCACGAACCCAACGGACTCGCCCAAGCCTTCGTCCTGGGTGCCGAGCACATCGGCACCGACTCCGCCGCACTGGTCCTCGGCGACAACATCTTCTACGGCCCCGGCCTGGGCACCCAACTCTCCCGCTTCGAGCGCATCGACGGCGGAGCAGTGTTCGCCTACGAGGTCTCCGACCCCACCGCCTACGGCGTCATCGAATTCGACGACAACCGCACAGCGATCTCGCTCGAAGAAAAACCGGCCGCACCGAAATCGAATTACGCCGTCCCCGGCCTGTACTTCTACGACAACGACGTCATCGCCATCGCCCGCGACCTGCACCCCTCCGCCCGCGGCGAATACGAGATCACCGACGTCAACCGCCACTACCTCGACGCCGGCCGACTCCAGGTCGAAGTGCTGCCCCGCGGCACCGCCTGGCTCGACACCGGCACCTTCGACTCCCTCCTCGACGCCTCGAACTACGTACGCACCATCGAACAACGCCAAGGACTCAAGATCGGGGCACCCGAAGAAGTCGCCTGGCGACGAGGATTCATCACCGACGACGAACTCCGCGCACGCGCCGAGACGCTCGTCAAATCCGGCTACGGCCGCTACCTGCTGGACCTTCTCGACCGAGGACACCGATGACCTTCCGTGAACTGACCATCTCCGGAGCCTACGAATACACCCCACGCCAATTCGGGGACGACCGCGGCGTGTTCTTCGAATGGTTCAAAGCCGGCCTCTTCGCCGACACCACCGGCCGCACGCTGGACCTGCAGCAAGCGAACTGCTCGGTCTCCGCCGCCGGAGTCCTCCGCGGAATCCACTTCACCACCAACCCACCCGGCCAAGCGAAATACGTCACCTGCGCCCGCGGCGCATTCCTCGACGTCATCGTCGACCTCCGCGTCGGCTCCCCGACGTTCGGGCAATGGGACAGCGTGCTCATCGACGACATCGACCGCAAAGCGGTGTTCCTCTCCGAAGGACTCGGCCACGCCATCCTCTCCCTCGAAGACAACTCCACCGTCATGTACCTGTGCAGCCTCGAATACACCCCCGCACTGGACCGAGACATCAACCCCCTCGACTCCGCCCTGGGCATCGACTGGCCCACCACCGCACGCGACGGATCGCCTCTGACCTACGAGCTTTCCGACAAAGACAAAGCCGCCCCCACCCTCGCCGAAGCCCTCGAAGCAGGAAACCTACCCACCTTCCAGGTGTAACTCTCCCGTAGGTCTGCTGGGGATCCGGCGCAAACGCGCGCGCATTCGTCATGTGCGAGTGGAATAGCTGACCAATCCGCTCTACCGGATCTTGAAGATCACGAACCGCTGCACGAGGAAGTTGATGACCGTCGCCGTGCCCTGCGCGACGACGAAGGCCACGTTGGCGTACCAGAAACCGTCGGGTAGAGCCTGGTAGAGCCAGGTGTAGATGCCGACCTGGACGGCGAAGGTGACTCCGTACAGCGCCACGACGGCCAGAAAGCGGGCACGCGACGGTGCCGCATTGAACGTCCAACGTCGATTGATCAGATACGCGGTGGTGGTTCCGAGCACGAAGCCGATGGCCTTGGCGAGGGTGACCCCGACGCCGAACACGAAGTGCAGGATCAGGTTGACGCCCTGATCCACGATTGCCGACAGCACCCCCGTCGCCAAGAACCGCAGCACCTGCGTCTTGAGATCGAGGGCCGCGTCGGCGATGTTCTCGGTCAGTGGCAGCTCGACGGGTAACGGAACGTGATGCTGCAGCTCTTCGTCCTCGGGCGACCAGTCGTCGTTCCCGGAGCCGTCTTCGATGGAGCGATCAGGGGTGGACACGAGGACTGACATTAGCTGCTGCTGCGATGCGGGTACCCTCTTGAGCGATGTCCACGACAGCCGACGACGCACTCTTCCCCCTGGAACCACAGGCCGGGAACACTGCGCCGCTACCCACGCAGACCCGCACGATCTCCGGATTCGGTCGCACAGCGCGCTCGACCGGAGAGGTGCTCGCCACCTCCGACCCCGAGCTCATCGCCAACGCGGTCAAGCAGGTCGCCGAGCAGAACGACTCCAAGCCGTCCTATCTGCGACGTGGCGTCATTCCTCGCGGCCTAGGCCGTTCGTACGGGGACAACGCGCAGAACTCCGGCGGGCTCGTCATCGACATGACGGCGCTCAATCGCATCTACAGCATCGACACCGCGACACGGATCGTCGATCTGGACGGCGGCGTGAGTCTCGACCAGCTGATGCGCGCTGCGCTGCCGTTCGGTCTGTGGGTTCCGGTGCTGCCGGGTACGCGTCAGGTCACCATCGGTGGTGCCATCGGGTGCGACATCCACGGCAAGAACCATCACAGCGCGGGTAGCTTCGGCAACCACGTCCGCTCGATGGAACTGCTCACCGCGGACGGTCAGATCCGGCATCTGACGCCGTCGGGCAAGAACGCCAAACTCTTCTGGGCGACGGTCGGCGGCAACGGTCTGACCGGCATCATCCTGCGCGCAACCATCGAGATGACGCCGACCGAAACGGCGTACTTCATCAACGACGGCATCCGCACCGAGAGCCTCGACGAGACAGTCGCCGCTCATCAGGACGGCACCGAGGACAACTACACGTACTCGAGCGCCTGGTTCGACGTCATGAGTGCGCCGCCCAAGCTCGGGCGCGCGACGATCACTCGCGGCTCGCTCGCGAAGTTCGACGAACTTCCCGCGAAACTGCAGAAGGATCCGTTGAAGTTCGACGCACCCCAGCTGTTGACGGTGCCGGACATCTTCCCGATCAGTGGGCTGAACAAGCTGTCGATGAGCATGATCGGCGAGGCCTACTACCGCATGGGCGGAAACTACACCGGCAAGGTGCAGAACCTGACGCAGTTCTACCACCCACTCGACCTCGTCGGTGAGTGGAACCGGGGCTACGGCCCCAAGGGATTCCTGCAGTACCAGTTCCTCGTTCCCACCGAGGCGCTCGAGGAGTTCAAGGACATCATTCGGTTCATCCAGCGTTCCGGTCAGTACTCGGCGCTCAACGTCTTCAAGCTGTTCGGACCGGGAAACAAAGCGCCGCTGAGCTTTCCGATGGCCGGCTGGAACGTGGCGATGGACTTCCCGATCAAGGCGGGCCTGAACGAGATGGTGCGCGAGCTCGACAAGCGCGTGCTCGAATTCGGTGGTCGCCTCTACACCGCGAAGGATTCTCGCACCGACGCCGAAACCTTCCACTCGATGTATCCCCGGATCGACGAATGGATCAAGGTCCGCCGATCCGTCGACCCCACAGGCGTTTTCGCCTCCGATATGGCCAGAAGGCTGGAACTGCTGTGACGATAGACGCCGTAGGTAACCCGCAGACGATTCTCGTTCTGGGTGGCACCAGCGAGATCGGACTCGCAATCACCGAGGAGTACCTGTCGAATTCTCCGGCACGCGTCATCCTCGCTGCGCTGCCCAACGATCCGCTGCGCGAGAGTGCCGTCGCGCAACTGACCGCGAAGGGCGCAAAGTCGGTCGAGGTCATCGACTTCGATGCTCTCGACACCGCGTCGCACCCGAAGGTGATCGACGCCGCCTGGGCCAAGGGTGACGTCGATGTCGCCATCGTCGCCTTCGCCGTCGACTTCGATGCCGAGCAGCTCTGGCAGGACCAGCGCAAGGCCGTCCTCGCCGCGAACATCAACTACACCGCTTCGGTGTCGGTCGGTGTGCTGCTGGGCGAGAAGATGAAGGCGCAGGCGTACGGCCGCATCATCGTCATGTCCTCGGTGGCAGGCGAGCGGGTTCGTCGCTCCAACTTCGTCTACGGCTCCACCAAGGCCGGCCTCGACGGGTTCTACCTCGGACTCGGAGAAGCGTTGCGCGAGTTCGGCCCTCGGGTCACCGTCGTTCGCCCGGGCATGGTGCGCACCAAGTTCAGCGCGCACGTCAAGGAAGCGCCGATGACCGTCGACAAGGAGGTCATCGCGAAACTCGCGGTGAACGCGTCACGCAAGGGCACCCCGCTCATCTGGACTCCCGCACCGTGGCGTCTGGTGATGATGGTGCTGCGACACGTACCGCGGCCGATTTTCCGCAAGCTGCCCATCTGATCTCGATGACTGACGGGGTTGCACCGGCCCGCAGAACCGCTTCTGCCGCTGGGGAGATCGCTCTCGGTGCGCTCGTCGCAGTCGTGGTGGCGACGGTCGGGTTGTACGCCTTCTCACTGGTTCAGTGGCCGGCGTTCAACTCGTCCAACGTCACTCGCGCTCAAACAACCCTGGGCCAGGTAGTAGCTGCGGCCCTCTTCGCCGCGTCGATCTACCTGTACCGAATCCAGAAGTGGCCGTGGGTCGCTCGGCTTGCGACGTGGGTCGGCCTGTCCGGCTTCGTCACCGTCACCCTCGGTATGCCCTTGGCCGCAACCAAGCTGTACCTGTTCGGCATCTCCGTCGACCAAGAGTTTCGTACCGAATACCTGACGCGCCTGACCGATTCGGCGTCGTTGCGCGACATGACGTACGCCGACATCCCGCCGTTTTATCCTGCCGGCTGGTTCTGGCTCGGTGGACGCGTCGGCAACGTACTGGGCATGGACGGCTGGGAAGTGTTCAAGCCCTACGCAATCGGGCTGCTTGCTGTCACATCGGTCGTATCGTTCGTGCTGTGGAAGGCGCTGATCCGTGCCGACTGGGCCGTCGCCGTCAGCGCCGTCACCACTGCACTCGTCGTCGCCTACGCCTCCCCCGAGGCCTACAGTGCTGTCATCGTGCTGCTGTTCGCCCCGGCATTGCTGCTGGCTTGGGGTGCGTTGCACCGGCCCGCCGGGATGAATGTGGCATTCAGTCAGTCAGACGGAAAGAATGGGACATTCATCCCGAGTGGGGGGCGCGCAGGCGGGTGGGGCGCAGTGCTCGGTACCGGCCTCTTCCTCGGACTGGCCGCGACGTTCTACACCCTGTACCTCGGTCTGGCCGCGTTCACCGTAGTACTGATGGCCCTGTTCGCGGGCGTTCTGGCCTACCGCGAGCGCAAAGCCTGGCGCGCACTGGTTCCCATCGTGATCAAGGTCGCCGCGATCGCCGTCATATCGGGTCTCATCGCCGCGACGGTGTGGCTGCCGTACCTCGTCGACTTCCTGCGCGGCGCACCGTCCACGTCGGGTACCGCACTGCACTATCTGCCCGAAGCCGGTGCAACGCTTCCTTTCCCGATGTTCGAATTCTCGATGATGGGTGCGCTGTGCCTCATCGGAACGGTGTGGATCGCGGTGCGATTCTCGTCGTCGCGTCGAGCACAAGCACTGGGCGTCGGCGTCGTCTCGATCTACCTGTGGACACTGCTATCCATGGCGGCATCGGCCGCGGGCACCACCTTGCTCTCGTTCAGACTCGAAGCGGTCTTGATCGTATTGCTCGGCAGCGCAGGGGTTTTCGGCTTCCTCGAAGGTAGCCACGCGCTCTATCAGGCGATCAACGAGCCACCGAAGTTCCGTATCGCCGCCGTCGCCGTGGCGATCATCGGTGCGATGGCCTTCGCGCAGAACATCCCACAGGTGCTGCAAACCGAGATCACCGTCGCGTACTCCGACACCGACGGTGACGGTAACCGCGCCGACATGCGTCCACCGAGCGCGGTCTCGTACTACCGCGAGGTCGACGAGACCTTGACCGAGCAGACCCAGCGCCCGCGCGACGAGACCGTCCTCCTGACCGCCGACACGTCGTTCCTCAGCTACTACCCGTACTTCGGCTTCCAGGGATTGACGTCGCACTACGCGAACCCACTGGCGCAGTTCGATCAGCGAGCCCAGGCCATCGAGCAGTGGACCGAGCTCGAGACACCCGATCAGTTGATCGACGCGCTCGACAACAGCCAGTGGCGCGCGCCCGATGCGTTCCTGTTCCGACGCGGAGCCGACGGCTACACCCTGCGCCTGGCCGAGGACGTCTACCCCAACGACCCGAATGTGCGCCGCTACACCGTTACCTTCCCCGAATCACTGTTCGAGGATCCGCGGTTCACCGTCACCGACATCGGCCCCTTCGCATTGGTGGTTCGAACTACCTGACAGGGTGTTTCACCTTGCGCGTGCAATCGAGCTTCGCCGTGGAGTAGCGCGTTGCCGTAGAGGCAGGTGCCCGCGATCCACGAGCGAGCCGGTATCGACGTCGGGTGATCCGCGCACCGCATGAAGAAGTCGACGAAGAGGCCAACCATGCGCACGAGCCGTGGCACACATCAGCGGTTGGTACCGCTGATGTGTGCCACCCGAGATTTCCGATGACCGGTCCACTGGGTGCATCGGCCGATTCCACAAGAATTCTCACCGACCCCACCGGATACAGGAGCACCATCAGGCGCGGCCGTGTTGCCGGCGTCGGCTTGACCTTGAAAGGAGCAGTGAGTGATGGAACCACCACACTCGGTCGACACCATCCGCGAGCTGCCTCGATACCGGTTCAGGGTATGGCGTCGTAGCTCCCGATCCACGGTCGTTTCGCTTCGATCACCCGGCCGACTCTGAGCAACGTCGTCTCGGCTCGGTGCCGCCCGGCGATCTGGAATCCGACGGGCTTTCCGTCAGAGGTCATCCCGGCTGGCACAGTGAGTGCTGGTGCGCCGAGCATGTTGTACGGGTACGTGAGCAGCCAGTCGAGCACTTGCTCCCGGACGCTGCGTCCATCCAGCCACTTCGGGGCGAACTGGTCGAGCGGAAACGCTGCGCTGGTCAGCGTCGGTGACACAACGACGTCGAAGCGGGTGAGAAACTCTGTCCAGGTGTTCCACATCGCGCCTCGTTCGGCGTCGGCGCGGCCCACATCGACAGCGGTTGTGCGTTCGGCGTCGGCCATGATCTCGATCAGATTGTCGTCGACTTTTCCGCGCATGGACTGCCAATCGAATAGGTCGTACGCGGTCGAGAAGCCTGGTACCCAGGTCGAATTCCACATCGCCTGTGAGGGCGGCCGCCAATCCGGACCTGCATGTGTGATGTCCGCACCGGCGTCGGACAGCACATCGAGCACCTGCTCACACTGGCGCAAGACCTCCGGGTCCACATGCTGCCCTGTACCGAGGTCCGGCGACCAGGCAATTTTCATCCCGGTGATGTCGCTGTCGTGCCTCTGCAGGAACGGGCTTCGGGCCTCCGGGAGAGACAGCGGATCCGACACATCGGGACCGGCGAGAACGTCCAACATCAAAGCGTTGTCATCGATCGTTCGTGTGATCGGTCCGTGGAACAACCAGGTGTTGTAGCGGCCAGGGAATAGAGTCTGCGGAATAACGCCCGTTGTGGGCTTGAGCCCCACTGTGCCGCAGAGCGATGAGGGGATGCGCACCGATCCAGCTCCATCGCTTCCTTCTGCGAGTGGAGTTACACCGGCGGCCACCGAAGCCGCGGCCCCACCGCTGGAACCACCGGCAGTGTGTCCGTGGGCAAACGGATTGTGGGTCGGTCCGAACAGATGGTTGTCGCATCCGCCGTAGTAGCCCATTTCCGGGGTGTTCGTCTTGCCGATGAACAGGCCCCCGGACTCACGCATGCGGGTCACTATCGCCGCATCGGTGGTACCGAGCCTGTCCGCGAACGGCTGGAAGCCCATCGTGAAGGGCAACCCTCGCATTTCCGTCAGGTCCTTGATGGTGTACGGCACACCGTGTAGCGCGCCTCGAAAGTCCCCGGTTCGCGCTTCGTCATCGAGTGTGCGCGCGTCGGCCATGACCTGGTCTCGATCGACGTAGATGAGAGCATTCAACGTCGGGTTGGTGGCATCCAACCGATCGAGTGCCGCCTCAGCGACGTCGACCACACGCAGATCTCCACTTTTCACAGCAGCCGCGAGATCCGAGGCGGACAGGTGTCGATAGTCGTCCAACTTTGTCATGTTCGCCTCACGCCTGCTCGTCGGATTCTGCATTCCAAATGTCCGTTTCGTAACGCCATCCATTGGACGTCAGCATCCAGAACACGACGTATTTCAGTCCGCTCTTCGATGTGGACCCGTCTGCACTCGCCATCGTCAGATCGCCTCGACCGATTTCGCGAGCTACGTCTCCGAAGAAGTCGAGTGCGACGGTTTCGAGTTCGATAGCGACACCCCCGGCATCGATGACCCCTTGCCAGAACGACGCGATCTCGTCTCGGCCGTGCACGGTGGGACCGCCAGGAGGCAGCAGGATCGCGTTGTCGACATACACGCTGGCGACCCCGGCGCCATCCCCCCGCGAAAAGGCTTCACCGAAGCCGCGGTTGAGGTCTTCGATCTGACTCAAATGATCTGACGACATCTGTGTGCCTCTCGTTCGTACTGGTGGAGGCTGTAAACATATGAGCGGATGGGCATCGCCCGACATACGTCAAGTTGCGTATCTTTCGGTCTTGAAACTCCGTTTCAACCGGCGACGCGTAACCTGATCGAGGACCGGCTACCGATCCGAGGTGAGGCCATCCATGGATTTCGAGCACACTTTGAGCGAGGTCTCGTGGGTCGCGGCGGAGAGCATTCCGGCTCATGTGGAGCGGGACGCCCATCAAATTTTGGCACTGATCAACGAGTGGATCCCGCTGGCGGGTTGCTCGGTGGCGGCATATGACCCGGTCGAGCGTCGCCACCTGACGGTTGCAAGCGACGGATACCCGCCGAGCGTCGTCGAGTATCTCGACACAGGGTTCGTCACACGAGACGAAGCATTCTCATTCATGGAGAACGTAGATCCCACTCCTCGCCGCTGGCGCGATTTTCCTTTCGACTACGGGAGATCATTTTCGATACAGGAGGTCTTCGGTCCGAACGGGTACACGGACGGTACGACGATGCGTCTGTACACACGCGACGGCCGATACACCGGATGTCTGCACCTGAACGCTGACAGTGAGGTGGCCCTGGCGGGGCCCACCGTCACCCACCTTCTCCGTCTCCAAGGCGTTCTCGGCGCGCTGGTCGACAAAAATCGTGCCATCGCAGGTCTGTTGGCAACGATGCCCACGGCCGCCGACGGAACAGCGCTGGTCCGTCTCGACGGTTCCATCGCAGAGGTCGCAGGTACAGACCAGGGCCCAATGCTGACGGCCGACTCCGACCTGGTATCCGCGCTACTGCGCTTCTCCCAGTCCGGGGTCAGCAAGATCAGCAGGTGGAGAGATCACCGCGGCCGGTGGCACACCGTCCATACCCAGGCCGTACCCGGCGGTCTACTGGTCCGCGAGTCGACCGAACCGCTTCCCTACATGCTCACGTCGGCGGAATTGCAGGTTCTGGACGGCCTCACCCGCGGGTCTACCAACAGTGCCATCGCATCGTCGATCGGTTGCTCGGCTCGCACGGTCGGCAAGCATCTCGAACATATCTTCATCAAGATCGGTTGTGGCACAAGGTCTCACGCGGCAGTAATCGCAGCGTCACAAGGACTGACCGTCCTACAGTGAAGCACTGCAACACGTTCTGTGAGGGTAGGACGCGCTCTTCGGGATATGACGCCGGCGGGCATTGCCGCCATCCCCGCCACCAGTGGCCGGTCGGCACAGATCAGGTGTCGTCCGGCTGCCAACCGGGTTACATCTACGCGGAGACCAGTCGGCCGGAGTATCGATCTTGTGCACAGCGCTACAGCCGGACGAAATGGCGACCCACAATCAGCGAGCGCGTCACTACCCACCTATGTGACCCAGGTCGTTCGAGTTTTCGCCCACCGTGATCTTTCTGTAATCTCGACGCGATGACCACCCACGACCAGAGCGTTCTCGAGCGGCAGCCGATCACGGCACCGGCTCGACACTCTGGCGTCGGGCGGGGCGACGTCGTGGCGGCAGTCGGATTTCTGATCGCCGCCGTCTACGTCCTGCAGGGTCAGTGGCGCAATCTGAACGGCGGCTACCTCTACAACAGTGGCCAGGATCAGACGATGTGGGAGTGGTTCTTCTCCGTCGCGGCCCATGCCGTCGCGCATCTGGACAACCCACTGTCGAGTGACCTGCAGAATTACCCACTCGGGGTGAATCTGATGGCGAACACCGCGATGTTCGGCATCTCGATTCCACTGGCTCCGATCACGTTGCTCTTCGGACCGACGGTCACCTGGGCGATCGCCCTCACCGCCGGCCTCGCCGGAACCTCGTTCGCCTGGTACTGGCTGTTCTCGCGTCAGCTCAACGCCTCCAAGGGTGCCGCCGCGATCGGCGGTGCGCTGTGCGGATTCGCTCCCGGCGCGATTTCCCACGCCAACGGCCACCCCAACTTCGTGGTGCTGTTCCTGCTCCCGGTCATCGCGATGCTGGTCACCCGCATCGCCCACGGCGGCGGAACCACCAAGAACACCGTCGGGCTCGGCCTGATCGTCGCGCTGCAGATCCTGCTCGGCGAAGAGCCGCTGCTGATCTTCGCGATGTCGTTCGCCATCTTCGCCGTCGTCTACTACGTGTCGCGGCCACGTTCTCTCTGGCCCGCCGTCCGCAATGCGGTGCCCCGGCTCGCTGTCTCCGCGAGTATCGCGCTGGCGATCGTCGCGTTGCCGCTGTGGTGGCAGTTCTTCGGGCCGCAGTCGTATTCCTTCCTCGAACACGGCCCGATGGGCAACGACGCGAAGGCCCTGTTCCAGTTTCCGACGCAATCGATCGGCGGAGTCGCGACTCCGGGGCAGAACGTCCGCATCAACGCCACCGAGGAGAATGCGTACTTCGGGTGGCCGTTGCTGGTGCTGTGCCTGGTGGCGGCCGTGTGGATGTGGCGCGTCGCCTGCGCCAGAGCGGCGGTAGCAACGGCCGTCGTCATGAGCGTGCTGTCACTGGGTGCCACACTGATGATCGGCAAGAACGACACCGGCATCACCCTGCCGTGGACGAAGCTCGCCGAGTACCCCCTGGTCGAATCCGTCCTCGAGACCCGCTTCGCGTTGGGCGCGGTACCGGCGCTGGCCCTGCTGCTCGTGCTGGCCACCGATCGGACGTTCCGGAACGGGCTGCGTCCACTGCCTGCGTTCTGGATCGCCGGACTCGCGCTCGCACTCGTTCCGTTGATCCCGACGCCGCTGGTCGCCGTCGACAAATCTCCGACGCCGGAATTCTTCGCCGACGGCGAGTGGGAGAACTTCGTCGACGACGGTTCCGTTGTCACCGTGCCCCTGCCCCGGCCCGAGGACGCCCGTCCGCTGCGCTGGCAGATGGACGCCGACATGGGCTTCAAGCTGGCAGCAGGGTACTTCGTCGGACCGAGCGATCAAGAAGAGAAGGTTGCCAAGTACGGAGCCGTCGACCGGCCGACGGCACTGTTGCTGGGTTCGGTATACGACCAGGGCACTGTCCCGGAGATTACCGACGATCAACGCGCGCAGGCCGTCGAAGATCTGACGTTCTGGGAGGCCGACGTCGTCGTACTGCCGCCGAGCAAGCGGACCGTTGCACTGCGCGCCACCGTCACCGAACTGCTCGGCCTGCAGCCGGAATACACCGGTGGCGTATGGGTGTGGGATGTGCGCACGCTCGTCCAATAACATCGCCGGTGTGCCTGAGACCGCTCCGAAACTCGAGACCGCCCGGCTGGTAGCGATCATCACCGGCATCATCGGTGCGGTTCTGGCCATCGCGACTCCCCTGTTGCCGGTTCAGCAGGACGTCGCTGCGCTCTCGTGGCCGCAGAGCTCGTTCGGCAGCGTGAACGCCCCGCTGGTCAGCTACTCGCCCGTCGACCTCGAGGCAACCGTTCCCTGCAGCGCAGCCACTGCGCTCGCCGACGGCGGCACGCTGGTGTCCACCGCACCCATCGCAGCTGCGAAGACCGAGCAGAAAGCACTGATCGTGCGGGTCGACGACGGCCGACTGCAGGTGCTGCTGCGCGATCGCGTTCTCGCCGAGGCACCCGTCGACGAGCTGAGCGGTAACTGCGCGCTGACAGTGTCCTCGAACGCCACCCGCACGGTCGTCGACCTCGACGGCGAGGCGAACACCGTGGACGGAGACGTTCGGCCCCAGGTCGTGGGCGTGTTCACGGATCTCGACGCACCGGTCGACGGACTGAACGTGCGCGTGGACATCGACTCGCGCTACTCCTCCGCACCGACGACGTTCAAATTGCTGGCGATGATCGTCGGCGCACTCGCTGTCATCGCCGCCCTGTTCGCGCTGCACCGGCTCGACGGCATGGATGGGCGACGCCACCGCCGATTCCTTCCCTCGCGCTGGAAGTCCGTGACCGGCGTCGACGCCGTCGTGGTGGGTGTGCTCGTTCTGTGGCACTTCATCGGCGCGAACACCTCCGACGACGGTTACCTGCTCAACATGGCCCGCGTCTCCGAGAACGCCGGTTACATGGCCAACTACTTCCGCTGGTTCGGCGTTCCGGAAGCACCGTTCGGCATGCCCTACTACGACATGCTGGCTGCCCTCGCCAAGGTCAGCACGGCCAGCATCTGGATGCGCCTGCCCGCCACCATCGCGGCGTTGCTGTGCTGGCTGGTCATCAGCCGCGAGGTCATCCCGCGCCTCGGCCGCGCGGTTCTCACCAACCGTGTCGCACTGTGGACCGCCGGATTCGTGTTTCTCGCGTTCTGGCTCCCCTACGACAACGGACTGCGCCCGGAACCGATCATCGCCCTCGGCGCATTGTTGACGTGGTGCTCGATCGAACGCGCCATCGCTACCGGACGGCTGCTCCCCGCCGCGATCGGCACCCTGATCGCCGCATTCTCGCTCGCCGCCGGACCCACCGGCCTGATCGCCGTGGCCGCTCTGCTCGCCGGGCTGCGGCCACTGGTGATGATCGTGGTCAAGCGAGCCCGTGACGTGGGTCTGCTCGCCGTTCTCGCGCCGCTGATCGCGTCGGGACTGGCGGTGTTGATCGCGATCTTCGCCGATCAGACGCTGAGCACGGTACTCGAGGCGACACGGGTGCGCTCGGCCATCGGACCGAACGTGCCGTGGTTCGAGGAACGCGTGCGCTGGGACGCACTGATGACCATCGCACCCGACGGTTCGCTCGCCCGAAGATTCGGCATGTTCGCGATGCTGCTGTGCATCGTCGTGTGCATCGCGGTGATGCTCCGCAAGAACGGACGCATCCCGGGCACGGCCACCGGGCCATCGCGTCGGATACTCGGAATCATCTTGGGCGCGTTGGCTTTGATGATGTTCACGCCCACCAAGTGGACCCACCACTTCGGTGTGTACGCCGGTCTCGCGGCGTCGCTGGCCGCACTGGCGGCAGTGGCCGTGACTGCGGCGACCGCGCGATCTCCGCGTAACAGAACGCTGTTCACCGCCGCCGTGCTGTTCATGACGGCGGTCGCGTTCACCAGCTCCAACGGTTGGTGGTACGTGTCGAGTTACGGCATTCCGTGGTTCGACAAGCCGCCGTCCATTGCCGGCAAGGGCTTCTCGACGATCCTGCTCGGCCTGACGGTGCTGACACTGCTGTACGCGGGCTACCAACACCTCCGATTGCCTTATCGCACAGCAGAAACTACTACGCGTCGCCGCTTCGCACCGTCCGCGCTGACCATCGTGGCCGGCGGTGTCGTTGCCTTCGAGGTGCTCTCGTTCGTCAAAGGTACTGTGGCGCAATACCCCGCGTACTCCATCGCGCGCTCGAACTTCTCGGCCCTGGCCGGCAACTCGTGCGGACTCGCCGGTGATGTGCAGGTGGAGACCGACGTCAACGGATCAGTGCTGCAACCGATCGAACCCGCCGCGGATGCGCTCGGAGCAGGTGGCAGCACCGGATTCACACCGGACGGCGTCGCGCAGGATCTGACCGCAGACTCCGAGGACACCGCACAGGGCAGTGCCAATTCCATCCGGCCGCAGGACTCCGAGGAGAGCGCAGCGGCGACGTCGTCGAACTCGGCCGGAACGTCCGGCGGCACCAACGAGAACGTCGGAATCAACGGCAGCACAGTCGCTCTGCCCTTCGGCCTCGATTCCGCGACCACACCGGTGCTGGGTAGCTTCGGTGCCACCGAGCCTGCGTCCCTGACCTCGGGTTGGTACTCGCTGCCCGAAGACGGCGACCTCATTGCCATCGCTGCCGCCGGTCGAATCCGATCGGTGGACAAGGACGGCATCGTCACCCCGGGCCAAACCGTCGAACTCGAATACGGACGCCGCGACGGCAGCGACGTCCGGGCACTGGGCCGCGTCACACCCCTCGACATCGGCCCGGCACCGTCGTGGCGCAACCTGCGGGTCCCCATGAGCGACCTACCGGCCGAGGCGAACGCCGTTCGCATAGTCGCCGAGGACAACGATCTGACCGGCGATCAATGGCTTGCCGTCACCCCGCCGCGCGTCCCGAGGACACAGACACTGAACTCGCTGGTCGGATCGACCGATCCGGTGTTGCTGGACTGGGCCGTCGGACTGGCGTTCCCGTGCCAGCGACCCTTCGATCATCGCGACGGCGTAGCCGAGGTACCGAAGTACCGAATTCTGCCCGACCGCACCGGGGCCGAATCCACCAACGCCTGGCAGGACTCGATCGGCGGTGGCCCACTCGGCTGGACCGAACTACTGCTCGGAGCCCAGACACTGCCGTCGTATCTCGCCGACGACTACGCCCGGGACTGGGGTTCGATCGAGAGATACACGCCACTCGATCCTTCTGCCGCGACCGCTCGGATCACCGTCGAGCAGCAGTCGCGGTCCGGACTGTCCAGCGACGGACCGATGAAAACCGACTGATTCCCCGTTTCTGGAACGGTTACGGGGCCGGTGCCTGTGTGACCTCTACGTCACGCTCGCATAACATCGACAATCGTGCCCGACGTCGTGACAGATTCATCAGCTGGTCCTCTCGTCCCCGCTCCACTCGGAGCCTCGGACGAACTTCGTGCTCAGGTACGAATCCCTCGGCTGATCGCCATGGTCGCCGGCGTGCTCGGTGTGCTGTTCGCACTGATCACCCCGTTCGCGCCTGTCACCGAGACCGACGCGACCATCTCGTGGCCGCAGAACGGGCTCCTGGAGGACGTGGACGCCCCGCTGGTGTCCCAGGCACCGGTGAGCCTCACAGCGACACTGCCGTGCTCTGCTGTCGCCGCACTTCCCGCGTCGGGCGGGTTGTTGTTGGCGACCGCACCCCCACAGGGTGAAGGCGCTGCACTGAACAGTTTGTTCGTGCGCGTCGGCGAATCGAACGTCGATGTGCTCGACCGCAACGTCGTCGTCGCGACGGCACCTCGCGCCGACGTCCAGAGCACTCGCTGCGCAGCCATCGAGATCACCTCGAACGACGAGTACACCTCCGCCGCCTTCACCGGACTGACCGACGACGACGGCAGGCCGCTGCAAGGCCGGCTCGACGGCGATCTACGTCCCCAGGTCGTCGGCATCTTCAGCGATCTGAGCGGCGCGGCCCCGGCCGACATGTCCGTCACCGTCGACGTCGACTCCCGCTTCTCCTCGTCGCCGACGTTGCTCAAGGGTCTGATCATGATCCTCGCGATCGCCTGCACCGTCTTGGCGATCGGCGCACTCGGCCGGCTCGACGGCACCGACGGCCGCGCGCACCGCCGCTTCTTCCCGTCCCATTGGTGGAAATTCACCGGAGTCGACGTCACCGTCGTCGGCGTCCTGCTGGGATGGCACTTCGTCGGCGCGAATACCTCCGACGACGGCTACCTGCTCACGATGGCCCGCGCCGCGGACCACTCCGGCTACATGGCCAATTACTTCCGCTGGTTCGGCGTACCCGAAGCGCCGTTCGGCTGGTACTACGACGTGCTCGCCGTCTTCGCCAAGGTCTCGACCGCGAGCCCGTGGATGCGCCTGCCTGCCCTCATCGCCGCAGTCCTGTGCTGGATGGTGATCAGCCGTGAGGTCGTTCCGCGCCTCGGCCGTGCCGTGCGTAAATCCAACGTCGCCCTGTGGACCGGCGGACTGGTGTTCCTGGCCTTCTGGCTCCCCTACAACAACGGCCTCCGTCCCGAGCCGATCGTCGCTCTCGGCGCACTGCTCACCTGGTGCTCGATAGAACGCTCCATCGCCACCGGACGCCTCCTGCCCGCCGCCGCAGCGTGCCTCATCGGAGCCTTCACCCTCGCCGCGGCTCCCACCGGATTGATGTGTGTGGCAGCCCTTCTCGCCGGAGCCCGACCGATTGCGCGGATCGTCGTCCGACGCCACCGCCAGGTCGGCACCCTCGCACTGCTGGCACCGTTGGCCGCGGCCGGTGTGCTCGTCCTCGTCGTGGTGTTCGCCGACCAGACGTACGCGACGGTCATCGAATCCACCCGAGTGCGCACCATCATCGGCCCCAACGAGGCCTGGTACCAAGACTTCCTGCGGTACTACTACCTGTTCGTCCAGACCGTGGACGGCTCCGTCGCGCGCCGCTTCGCGTTCCTGGCGATGATCCTGTGCTTGTTCACCACACTGTTCGTACTGCTGCGTCGTCGACGCATCCCCGGTATTGCGAACGGGCCGGCCTGGCGTCTGCTCGGCGTCGTGCTCGGCACCATCTTCTTCATGATGTTCAACCCCACCAAGTGGACTCACCACTTCGGTTCCTACGCCGGAATCGCCGGTGGACTCGCGGCCCTGACCGCCGTCGCCGTCTCTGCCAGCGCCCTGCGTTCGCGGCGCAACCGATCGCTGTTCGCGGCCGGGCTGATGTTCGTTCTCGCACTGTCGTTCTCGGGCATCAACGGCTACTGGTACGTCTCGAGCTACGGCGTGCCGTGGTTCGACAAGACGGTGTCGTTGGGTGGCAACGAATCGGGCACCCTGTTCCTGATCCTGTTCGGACTGGTACTCGCCGTGGCCGCCTTCCAGTACCTGCGCGAGGGATACGCTCCCCCGCAGCCGAAGCCGACATCCGAGCGCGGAAAGCGCATCCGAAAGTTCGCCGCGGCACCGCTGACCGTCATCGCCGGAATCATGGTGCTGTTCGAGGTGCTCTCGCTCGTCAAGGGTGCCGTCTCGCAGTACCCCGCCTACTCGCTCGCACGCTCGAATGTGCAATCGATTCTGGGCAATTCGTGCGGGCTTGCCAACGACGTACTCGTCGAATCCGATCCCAACGCAGGCATACTCAGCCCATTGCCGGGCGAATTCGATGCCACCGCAGGCCCGCTCGGCGGATCGAGCTCCACCCTGCGTAACTTCACCGCAAACGGCATTCCCAGCGACCTCAGTGCCGACGCCGTGGAAGTCAAACCAGGACAAGGTAACACCGACCAACAGGCCGTCGGACCGGCCTTCGAGGAAGGCCAGAGTTCCGGAACCGCAGGCGGCACCGGAGCAGTGGGCGTCAACGGCTCCAATGCAGCCCTGCCCTTCGGCCTCGACCCCGCCACCACCCCGGTACTCGGCTCGTACCAGGAAGGCATCCAAGAGCCCGCGGAGGCGACGTCGAGCTGGTACCAACTGCCCGCTCGTAGCGACGACGCACCCCTGGTCGTCTTCTCCGCAGCCGGACGCATCTGGTCGTACGACGACACCGGAGCCCTCACCTACGGACAGTCGCTCCTGCTCGAATACGGCAAGCGTCAGCCCGACGGAACCGTCCAAGCTCAGGGAACCTTCCTCCCACGAGACATCGGACCCGCGCCCTCCTGGCGTAACCTACGAATCCCGTTGTCGGACATCGCACCCGACGCCGACGCCGTCCGTATCGTCGCCAACGACCCCAACCTCACCGGCGACCAGTGGCTCGCGTTCACCCCGCCGCGAGTCCCGGTGATGGACAACCTCAACACCATGATCGGCAGCGAGCAGCCCGTACTGCTCGACTGGGCCGTCGGACTGCAGTTCCCGTGCCAACGACCCTTCGACCACCGATACGGCGTCGCCGAGGTGCCCGGATACCGCATCCTCCCCGACCGCCCACTGGCCGTCAGCTCCACCGACACCTGGCAATCGGGCGAGAACGGCGGCCCCCTGGGATGGTCCGAACTGCTCGCCAAGCCCATCACCGTCCCCACCTACCTGAAAAACGACTGGGCGAGGGACTGGGGATCACTCGAGCGCTACGAGCAGTACTACCCGAACGCTGTGCCCGCTGACGTGGACACCGCCGACACCACCCGATCGGGTTGGTACAAGAACGGTCAACTGCGAGTATTCGAGGACTGATCGGTCCCGCCCGCTTCGCCCGCCCCCCTTTGGGATCAATGTCCCTTTGTTGCACTCTGACTGACT